>JBAYOZ010000094.1:0-6856 GCA_041677965.1 Pusillimonas sp. | reverse complement strand
TTCAGCCTGCGTCGTTTGCGCCGATTGCATCGCAAGGTTGTTGTGCTGGACCAGAGTGAGGCCTTTGTCGGCGGCATCAACGTGCTGGATGACCTGTTTGATGTACCTGAAACCGGTCAGGGTCCGCAGCCACGTTTTGATTTTGCCGTGCAGGTGAACGGTCCGATTGTCCGGGACCTGTTTCGTGCCCAGTCCGATCTCTGGATGCGCATGGCTTGGCGCCATCGCAGTGACTGGCCGGCGTTTTACCGCAGGATGCGGGGTTGGCGACGGCGTCGTGACCAGATGCTGGCGCAACGTTCGCCGCCTGTGCCGCAGGGTGTGCGTGCGGCTGTTTTGTTCCGCGATAACGTACGTTTTCGTAAAGCCATCGAGTCGGCGTATATCGGGGCAATTTATCGGGCGCGTCACGATGTGCTGATTGCCAATTCCTATTTTCTGCCAGGAAAGGCGCTGAAATCGGCCTTGCAGGATGCCGCGGCCCGTGGAGTGCGGGTGCGCCTGCTGTTGCAGGGGCGGTCGGAATACACTCTGCAATTCCGGGCGTGTCGCAGTATGTATGGCCGGTTGTTGTCGCACGGCATCGAGATTTACGAATATATGCCCAGCTATCTGCACGCCAAGGTCGCGGTTATTGACGGGCGTGCCATGGTGGGGTCGGCCAACATGGACCCGTTCAGCCTGTTATTGGCGCGTGAGGCCAATGTGTATGTCGATGATGCCGGGTTTGCCGGCCAGTTGCAGGCCCGTCTTGAAGCGCAACTGCAGGAAAGCAGCCAGTTGGTCACGGCGCTGCATGAGCAGCGGCGTTCGTGGTTGACGCGGTTTCTGGATGCCTGCGCGCACCGGCTGGTACGGCTGGGCGTCGCGATCACCGGACGCTCGGCAGAATATTGATTGCCCGTCGCCCGTCATGCGACAGGCTCAGGTTGTCTGGAGGGGGCAGTCAAAGCCGGTTGCGGTCAGGTGATCTGACCTTCCGGGTTTGGGCCATCGCCCAATGTTTGCGCCAGTCGTTCAATTAAACGCTGGCGTCGCACCGAGGGTTCGAAGGTATCCCCCAGGGTTGACCACTGCGGGTTGCTGCGGGTTTCAACCAGGGTTTCGGGCAGTTGCGCGTCATGAAAACCGGCGACGCGATCAATGTCGATGGTGATCGGGTCGCGTGCGGCATGGCCGCGCTGCTCCAGTGCCTGGATCAGTGCCATCTGGCGCGCCGCCAGAAGGCGGATGACGGTGTTGTCCACGGTCACTTCCTGATAGCCGCGCAGCTTGCCCAGCAGGCGTTTGCCGAACCGGTCCAGGCCTTGCCAGGCCCCCCCAACGGCGGCCCCGATCAGGGTGCCCGAGCCCAGGCTCAGGCCGGCTGTGATCAGGTCAACGGTAAAGCCGGCAGCGGCTCCGGCAGCGGCCCCCTTGCCTACCTCGATACCGGCTTCCTTGAGGGTTTGCGGGCTGAACAGGTCCATGCCCCAGCGCTCGCCCTCAAGCGGCAACGTATGCTGCAGGAAGTCTTCGCGGCGAAAATTGTAGTGCGTCAGCAGGGCTTGCAGGCAGTGCTGCTCACGCTGGCGGACCAGGTCACGCAGCACCGTGGTGGTTTCTTCCAGCGCAGCGGGGTTGGCGGGCGTACTGATGCGCAGTGCGGCAACATCAACCAGTAATTCGGCCAGCAGGCGGTTGGCCTCCTGGCGGCGTTGCTGGCGTTGCGTCCGGATATTGTCCTGTAACGTTTTGAGGGTGGCAGCATGCCGGTCCAGCAGCACCGCCAGTCGTTCGTAAAGCTGGTCTTCGCCATCCAGGGGTGGGGCCACGGTATCGAACTCAACGATGGCGTGCATGGCCAGTCGGGTCAGGCCTTCACGCCATTCATCGACACGCTGGTATTTGTGTCGGGTGAAGTTCAGCACCGGCAGGATGGGGCGCCCGCATGAGGCCAGGGTTGCCAGCTCTTCCTTGTGTTTGCTGAGCATGGGGTCGCGCGTGTCAATGACGTACAGGGCAGCATCCACTTCAAGCATTTTTTTCAGCACACGGGCTTCCTGCTCGAACCGGCGCCGGCTTTCAACCGAGTCCAGGAAACGGTCAATCCGTTCCCAGGCATCCAGTCGCTCTTCGCGTGGACAGAGACGGTCGATGTAGTCGGCCAGCCCGATGGCATCTTCAATACCCGGAGTATCAAAAAACTCGATGACCGGGGTTTCGCCGATAAGCAGCTGGATCCCTTCGACGTGGCGTGTTGTCCCCGGGCTGTCATTGACCTCGCCAAATTCCGGATTGCGGGTCAGGGTGCGCAACAGCGAGGTTTTCCCGGTATTGGTATGACCGACCACGGCGACTTTAAGGGGTGTGGCAGGTAGCTGAGGTTCGTTTTGGGTTGCCATGCGGAGTGCTTCAAAGAGTACGGGTAGAGGACAGAGCCGTGTCTGTCCCGACGTAAATGCGGGTTGGGTTCATGCCGGTGCGTTCGAGTTCGGCCCGCCAGAGCAGGCTGCGGTCGGCAGCGTCAGAGAGGGTGTCAGCAGAGCCAGCGCGGGTGCCGGCGTCCGGGGCCGTAGCTGCGCCAGGGGCTTTTTCGGCGGGGGGCAGAATAATGACATGCAGGTGCTTGCAAAGCTGCGCCAGCGACTGCAAATACAGTACGGTGCCGCGGTCAGGTGTCTGGCGACCGTCGCAGGCGACCACCAGGTGGTCGTACTGTCGGGTGGTCAACGTGTTTTCCAGCAGGGTGCGTTGAGCGCGGGTATCGATGCGCCCAAGGTCGTGGCCCAGGGCGTTCAGCGATGGCACAGGCCAGGCAATATCGTCCGGCAGCTCAAGGCCGGCAATGGCATTGTGGCCACCCGGTCGGGGCAGGTTGCCGCCGGTTTCGTCGCGCGGGTTGCGGGCCAGATCCGGCGCAGGGGCGTCAATGCCGGTGGTGCGGCTGTCAGGCATCAGGCGGGGGCGCAGTTCGGCCAGCCCGGGCAGGCTGGTGTCAAGCGTGAAGGCGTTTAGCCGCAATCGCGCCAGGGCCAGGCAGCCGAGCAAGGCCAGCAGGCGTGGCAACAGGCCCCAGGTCACCACGCACCCGATCAGCCAGTGTGACCACATGGGGCCGGCCCCGGGCAATGCCGGTGCGGTTCCGGTAACGCTGTGCGCGATCACCTCGGATGACGGCAGGCTAAACCCCAGCACGGACGGCAGGCCCCCCAGCGCCTGCGTGAGCCCCACAAAAAAATCGGCTGACAGCAGGGTGGTTTCCCATTGAAAACTGTATTGTCGGGCAGACAGCACGCCAAGCAAGGCGGCCAGTGCAGCGACAAAAGCCAGGCTCCAGATGGCGTGGGTCAGGCTGCCCAGCATTGGTGTAAGCGCGCGCGACCGCTGCGCAATCGACAGCAGGGCTTGCCCTGGCAAGATGTGCCCGGGTGAGCGCGACAGCCGGGCCGTAAGCCACAGCCATATCCCGCCCAGACCAGAGGGACGCGTCGAGGGCAGGGCCACGGACAGCAACCAAAGCAACAACATCAGCGTATTGAGCCCCAGCAACATAGCCAGGGCCTGCATCAGGCTGACTGGCCGCGTGCCATCGCCCAATGCACCCAGTGCCATGCCGGTGCCGCTCAGGACAGCCAGGGCGGCCAGGGCCAGCATGGCCAGGCGGGCCATGCCGCGCCAGTGTTGCAGCCGGTCCAGCAGCCCTTCACGTTCGCCAACCCGTTGGGCCCGATTCAGGATGCGCACGGTCATGTCGCCACCGGCCTGGCGCGCGAACAGTGTTTCTGCCTGATCGTCCAGTGGTCCGTCGCGCGTTTCCTGAAGGCGCAAGGTCTCGGCGAGCCACAGGCGATCGAAAGAAGAAACAGTGTGCATCAGTGGTGGGGGTCCGGCAGAGTGATTCAGGGCAGAAAGGATAATAGGCCGGGCAAGGCGGGGTCGTCCAGTTGGATGCGTTATGCTTGGCAAATCAACCGGGCGCAATCGCCCGTTTTCGTCTATGGGGAAAGTTTGTCGTGAATAAAATTGTGGTGGTAGGGGGCGGGCACGCGGCGGCCCAGTTTTGCGCATCAATCAACGAAGCCGGGCAAGATGTCCAGGTGGTGCTGGTTACCGAAGAAGGCTATTTGCCTTACCAGCGGCCGCCGCTGTCAAAAACCTGGCTGAAAGATGAAGACCCGCAGCCGGCCTGGCTGCGTCCGGCCAGTTTTTATGCCGACAACACCATTGATGTGCACGTTAATACCTGTGTCAGTGCCATTGATCCGGCAGCGCATGCCATCACCTTAAGTTCCGGCGATAGCCTGTCATACGATACGCTGGTTCTGGCGACTGGCGCACGGGCGCGTTCGCTTCCGTTATTCGAGGGCGGTTTTGGCAACGTCACGGCGGTACGTACGATTACTGACGCCCGGCGCCTGCGCGAGCAGGTGGCCGCAGCCAGTCGCGTGGTCGTGGTGGGCGGCGGGTTTGTCGGCCTTGAAGTTGCGGCTACGGCTGCCGGCCTGGGTAAACATGTCACCGTACTTGAAGCAGCCGATCGTTTGCTGGGTCGTTCGGTGTCACCCGAAATCTCGGACTGGTTGCTGCAGGCCCACCAGGCCAATGGCATCACCATTGAATTGAATGCCCGTGCAGATCGCCTTGACGTGGTCGATGAAAAGGTTACGGGTATCTGGGTGGGTGATCATCAGTTTGCTGCTGACGTTGTCGTTCTTGCAGTGGGCAGCGAGCCCAATGTTGATCTTGCCCAGGCCGCAGGCCTGGCGTGTGATAACGGTGTGGTGGTCAATTCGTTCATGCAGACCAGCCAGCCCGATGTGTACGCCATTGGTGACTGCACCGCGTTTCCATCGGCCACGCTCGGGCGGCAGATTCGTCTTGAGTCGGTACAGAATGCCAATGATCAGGCCCGCTGTGCGGCGCGCAGCATTCTGGGTGACCCGGCGCCCTATACGGCCATGCCCTGGTTCTGGTCAGAGCAGGGGGCGATTCGTATCCAGATTGCCGGAGTACCCGATGCGGGCCACGAGCGTGCTGTGCGGGGTGACCCGGCCAGCGGCAAGTTTTCGGTGCTTTACTTCGATGGTGATCGCCTGAGCTGCGTTGAGACGGTAAACGTGCCCATGGACCATATGGCGGCCCGGCGCCTGGTGGCCGAGCAGGTGGTGGTTGACCGGGCCCAGGCGCTTGACCCGGCAGTGGCCCTCAAGACGCTCGGTCAGGCCTGATTTGAAGGTTGCGGCCTGCGCCCATGCCGAACGTTAGCGAGCCGCAGGCCAGCAGCAGGTAGAACACCGCCACGGCATGCCAGTTGCCGGTGTATTCGTGCAGCATGCCCACAATGACTGGGCCGGTGGCGGCCACCGTATAGCCTACCCCCTGTGACATGCCCGACAACGCGGCGGCCACTTGGGGGGTGGGTGAACGCAACACCAGCAGGGCAAGGGCCATGCTGAACACGCCGCCCAGACCCAGCCCCAGAATGGTGGACCACAGCCACATGCTTTGCAGCGGTGCGTAAATTGTGGTCATGAGGCCCGTAACTGATAATGCAATCATCAGGGCGATGGTGCCGCGCTGGTCTTTGGCGCGGCTGGCCATGATGGGGGCTGCCAGCGAAGTGATCAGTTGCACGCCCATGCAAATGGACAGCATGAACCCGGCGGCCAGAGGTGTCAGGCCGCGGTCGACCAGAATGACGGGCAGCCAGCCGAAAACGCAGTAGGCAATGGCCGATTGGATACCCATGAAAAGCGACACTTGCCAGGCCAGTGCGCTGCTGCGTAACCGGGGTAGTTTTGCCGAAGCGGCTGCGGGGTTGGCCTGGCCTGCTTTTGAATACGGCAGCCACAGGGCGATGGCGACGAACAGGGGTATATCCCAGAACACCAGGGCCCAGCGCCAGTCGCTGCCAGGCATGGATTCGATGGGAACAGTCAGTGCGGCTGCGACGGTGGCCCCCAGACACAGGGCGGTTGAATACAGGCCCATCATGGCGCCGGCCTGGGCCGGGAAGTTCTTTTTGATCAGGCTGGGCAACAGCACCATAACCACGCTGATGGCGGCACCTGAAACAAAAGTACCGGCAAACAGCCCGACGGTTCCGAACAGGCTGCGTAAAATGATGCCCAGCGACAGCAGCGCCATCGCCAGCGTAACCAGTTGTTCGGCCGAGCGAAAGCGCAGCAACTTTGGCGCGAAGGGGGCAAAGGCCCCGAAGCATAAAATGGGCAGTGTCAGCAGCAAGCCCACCTGGGTGCCCGACAGGTTCAGGCTGTGCCTGATTGATTCCACGACCGGGCCAACGCTGATCAGGGCCGAGCGCAGGTTGATCGAAATAAAGCAAATGGCAAACACCAGCAAAAGCTGGTTGCGGATGCTTGTTGGGCGCGGTGCAGTTTCGGAAACGGGGCGGGTTGCCTGGGTTGGAGATGGCATGGCGAAGTGTTTGAAGCGTTGTCTCAGGGGGTGGCCCTTGTGCGGGGGCACGTTTTTCTATGGTTGCCACAAAATCTGTAGCAGTGGCATACCATAGCACCCGTGCGCTTACAGTGTGCTTTAATGCGGTCAGTTTTCGCATTACGTTACGAATTTTCATTCTCATCCAGCGGTTTTTTCACATGTCTACGCGTTCTTCCGCTTCACCACTCGCTTCCAACAGTTTTGCCTACATCACGTTTCTGGCGGGCGTGTGCGCGGCGCTGCATGTCTGGAAACTGCCCCCCGCATTGCCCGAGCTGCAGCGCCAGCTGGGCATGACGCTGGTGGAATCGGGCTTTTTGCTGTCGCTGGTGCAGGTAGGCGGCATGACCCTGGGCGTACTGGTTGGCCTTGTCGCTGAAAAAATCGGTTTACGCCGCTGTGTGCTGGCCGG
>JBAYOZ010000093.1:0-6895 GCA_041677965.1 Pusillimonas sp. | reverse complement strand
GTCATCCATGGAATAGAGCGTGGTTACCATTTTGACCTTTTCTCCCAGACCCGAGTTGGCCCACTGCTTGGCAAAGTTGATGCCGGCACCACCAGGCAGGAACTCGAAAACAGCTTCGGGTTCGAGCGAACGGATGCGGGCCAGTTCAACCGAAAAGTCTGACTGGTCGAGCTTGGTGTAGATTTCAGCGACAACTTCGCCTTTGTAGGCGCGCTTGAAGCCGTTCAGGGCGTCACGACCCGCCTGGTAGGCAGGGGCCATGATGACCATTTTCTTGATGCCCATGTTGTTGGCAGCAATTGCGGCGCTGTCGCTGTACGAGTCATTCTGGAAGGCGACCGAGAAATAGTTTTTCTCGCAACCCTTACCCGCAAACGTTGAGGGACCCGCGTTCAGGCTGACGTAGAACCCGCCCGATTTCATGACGGTTGGCACCACAGCAACCAGCACGTTCGAGAAGTTGATGCCGGTAAACAGGCGAACCCCGTCTTGCACCATTTTCTCGGCGATCTGCTTGCCAGAGCCCGGCTTCAGACCATCGTCTTCGACGATGACGTTGACGGGTACACCACCCAGTTTGCCACCTTCTTGCTTGACGGCCAGCAAGAAGCCGTCGCGCTCGTCTTCACCGATGTAGCCGGCCGGTGTGGACAATGTTGTGATCAGACCGATGTCGAGCGGTTTGTCGGCAGCCTGGGCCATGACAGCCGTCAGGCCCAGGGTCATGCCCAAGCCCACTTTTTTCAACAGTTTCATGGAGTCTCCTTAGTTGGAATGGTGAAACAAAACACGATGTTAACGTGGCTCAAGACAGTTGTCTTTGCGCCAGCCGTAGAGCCATTCAAGTTGTGTATAGAACTGATCCTGGGTTTTGCCTTTCCAGAGCAGATTACGCACCTGACGCTCTACACCCTTGGCATGATACAGGCGCCCCATTTCACGGGCCGACCAGACCACACGGGCGGTACGCGGAATACGGACCGATTCATACAGGCGGAAAGTGGCATCAAGGTCACCGCCGGTCCTGGCATACGCCTCACCCAGCGTGACGGCGTCTTCAAGTGCCATACATGCACCCTGGGCCATGTATTGTGTCATGGGGTGAGCCGCATCACCTAATACGGTTGTACGCCCTTGGCCCCAGGATTCAACCGGGTCGGCATCAGCCGTGGCCCAGCGACGCCACGATGTCGGGCGATCAAGCATTTGACGCGGGGTTGGGTGAATACCCTGGAAGTACGAAAGCACTTCTTCTTTGCTGCCGTCGCGCACACCCCATTCTTCCTGCTCACGACTGTGGAAGGTAACCACCAGGTTGTATTGCTTGCCGGCACGCAAGGGGTAGTGGACCAGGTGACAGTGCGGGCCTGCCCACAGCACGGGGGCATTGATACGCAACTCTTCGGGCATGTTTTCGCTATCGACCACGGCACGGTAAACAACGTGCCCGGTAACGCGATGCTTCATGCCAATGGTCTTGGCACGAATGACGGACTTTACCCCATCACAGCCAATAACGGCATCAGCCTTGTAGACCTCGCCCTTGCTGTCGGTGACTTCAACACCGGTGCTGCTGACCTTGACGTCTTCCACATGGGTCGATGTCTTGAACTGGATCATCGGATTGTCTTGTACGGCTTCCAGAATCGACAAATGAATGTCGGCACGGTGAATCACCGCGTACGGGTTACCGAAACGTTCACGGAATTTCTCGTCGGTTTCGATACGCACAACCTGGGCCGCATCGACGGCGTCCATCATCGTGACGTGATCGGTGAAGACGGCACGATTGCGCGATGCCTCGCCTACGCCCAGCGCGTCAAGCGCGGCGAAGGCATTGGGGCCCAGCTGGATGCCGGCACCAATTTCGCCGATCTGGTCGGCCTGCTCGAGCAGCAGGATTTCAACACCCTGGCGTGAAAGTGACAGGGCGGCGGCCAGACCGCCAATCCCGCCACCTACGATAATGACCTTTTGTTTCGCTGTGTTTGTCATGTTGTCCACCTTTATAAAGACGTGACGAACCACAGCCAGACATCAGCGGGCCGTCACATGCCTGATGTGATCAGGGAAGAAAAATCAGGGTTGATAATCAGGTTGTTTGGCAGGTGCAGCCTGCTGGAACGCCGGTAGCGTGTTGCAATGGTTGTACACCGCCATCACCCGCGTGTAGGGTGCCAGATCGCACTTCATGCGCAAAGCGTTGGCCACTTGGGGCACCAGGCAGCAGTCGGCCAGCGACACCTGTTCATCAAAACAGAAGTTTTGTGAACCGGCACGTTCAAGCAAGGCCTCAAGCGAGGCAAAGCCTTCGGCAATCCAGTGGTTGTACCAGGCCGTTTTCTGTTCGTCAGAAACGCCCAGTTGTTTGGTCAGGTACTTGAGCACACGCAGATTGTTCAGCGGGTGAATATCGCACGCAATAAGGTTGGCGACCTCGAGGACACGCGCCCGCTTTGCAGGATCAGCCGGCAAAAGGCGTGGCTCGGGGAACTTTGCGTCGAGGTAGTCGGCAATCGCCAGCGATTGGCCCAGGTGAAAGCCGTTGTCATCAAGCATCGGAACACTGGCGCTGGGGTTGTTACGCACATAGGCGTCATTTTTGTGTTCCATGACGCGGATGTTGACCGGCACCTGATTGGCCTGCACATTCTTGAGCCCAAGAATGATGCGCACCCGGTACGAGGCCGAACTGTTGAAGAACGTGTGCAGATCCATGGTTTACACCACCTTGACCTTGATTTCGCCCAGGCCTTCTACCTTGCCAACCATCAGGTCGCCCTTTACGACAGCACCCACGCCTTCCGGAGTACCGGTGTAGATCAGATCGCCTTCTTCCAGATGGAAGTATTTGGACAGGTCGGCAATGGTTTCAGCCACTGACCAGATGAGTTTGTCGATGCTGCTTTTCTGTTTGACTTCACCATTGACCAGCAGGGAAATTTCGGCTTTGTCGAGATGGCCCGCTTCAGCAACCGGGTGCAGAGGACCGATTGGACCGCTGTCGTCAAATGCTTTGCCCAGCTCCCAGGGACGACCCATTTCGCGCATTTTCATTTGCAAGTCGCGACGGGTCATGTCCAGACCAACGGCGTAGCCCCAAACGTGCTCAAGCGCCTGCTCGACACTGATATTGGAGCCGCCTTTGCCAATGGCTGCCACAAGTTCGATTTCGTAGTGGTAGTTACTGGTTTCGCTGGGGTAGGGGATTTCGAGCGTATCGCCATAAGCCACCGGACGAATGGAGTCGGCCGGCTTGCAAAAGAAGAATGGCGGTTCGCGATCAGGATCGAAACCCATTTCACGGGCGTGCGCAGCATAGTTGCGACCCACACAGTACACCCGGCGTACCGGGAACGTATCGGAGGAACCATTAACAGGAACAGCAACGACTTCAGGTACTTTGACAACGTAGGACATGGCGATCTCTTTGAATTGATGTTGTAAGACAAGCCACTGGCGCGGGGGCAACCCCGTCTGACCAATCAGTGACCAGGTAAATCGTATTATGCGCGTCTGAAAACGCTTTGGTATATCTTTATGAATGAAATTTTTTTATTATCCATACCAAAACAGAATACCTGGCCACATTAAAATCAGGCGTTGGGCGAGCGTACCGCAACACGGATCGTGCCGATGCCCTGCATCGTGACGCAAATCGTATCCCCGCCCTCGACCGGGCCTACGCCCTCGGGGGTACCGGTGAATATGATATCGCCCGGGTGCAGCGTATAGAACGATGAGGCATATTCGATAATTTCAGGAATGCCCAGAATCAGATCGCGGGTGTTGGCCTTCTGGCGCGGCTCGCCGTTTACGGTCAATTCAAAATCAAGTGCCGAGGGGTCGGGCAATTCGTCAGCGGTAACCAGCCATGGGCCGACCACACTGTAAGTGTCGATAGACTTGCGCATGCTGCGCTCTTCGGGACCGCGTGTGGTCATGTCCAGACCAATGCTGTAGCCTGCCACATACGACAGGGCATCGGCAGCGGAAATATTGCGACCCTTTTTACCAATAACGGCGACGACCTCGGCCTCATGGTCGTTGCGGCGGTTGGGGTGCTCAAGATCAACACCGGCGCTCACGCCCACCAGCGAGCTGGTCGCCTTCAGGAACAAACCGATTTTCTGGATCTCCAGGATGGCATTCTGGTGATGTATCTCTTCGTCGGCACGGGCTTCTTCAAGGTGCTTCGTGTAGTTGACCGGTGCTGCCACAATTTTGCCGGGATTGGCTACCGGGCTCAGGAAGGTAACACTGTCAGCGGGCACCGAAACGGCATCTGGAAGCAAGGTTTCGATGCGTGCGCGAACGGCATCAAGGTTTGCAATGAGCACATCATACGTCGGTGCCGGATAGCTCAGGGCGGGCAAGACGTCGAGGGCACCGGTCACATCGTAAATGCGGTCATCGCGGGCAACGCCCAGACGGTTATCGTTGAAACGGCAGATTTTCATTGGTTTGCTCCAGTAAGCGTCCGCACCGATTCCGGCACGGGATAACGGCGTGAGTAAGGCCCCGCCTTGGCGACCTGACCTGGTACATCATGACCGACGATTTCAGGGAGCAGGCGGGAAATTTCGATAAGTTGATCAAGGTTGACACCCGTGTCATAGCCCATGGCCTGCAGCATGTGGACCATGTCTTCAGTACACACATTGCCACTGGCCCCAGGCGCAAACGGGCAGCCGCCCAGGCCACCCAGCGAGGCGTCAAAACGGTCGACACCGGCACGCAATGCCGCCAGCACATTGGCCAGACCCATGGCACGGGTATCATGGAAGTGGGCAGTCAGGACCAGCTCGGGCCAACGCTCGCGCACCTGGGCACACACGCGCTCAACCTGAGCGGGGTTAGCCACACCAGTGGTGTCGCACAGACTGACAGCGTTGATGCCCATGTCGAGATAGCGCTGCACCAGATCAAACACAACGTTTTCCGGCACTTCGCCATCGAACGGACACCCAAAAGCCGTGGAAAGCGAGGCATTGATAGCTGCACGACCATCGATATGCCGAACCACCTGCGCAAACTGGTCAAGTGACTGTTCTTGTGTCATGCGCAGGTTGGCCAGATTATGCGTGGCGCTGGCCGACATGAACAGGTTGATTTCATCAACACCACACGCCAGGGCCCGTTCACAGCCGCGTACATTCGGCACCAGCACGGCGTACAGCACACCATCAATACGGTCAATCTGCTGCATGACCGCTTCGGCATCCGCCAGGTTCGGTATGGCCTTGGGTGATGTAAACGATGTCACTTCAATCTTGGCCAGCCCTGTACGGGACAAGGCATTGATCAGCTCGATTTTCTGTTCGGTTGGAATAAAGCGCGGTTCAATCTGGAAACCATCGCGTACTGAAACCTCTTGTATGTACAGTTTCTTGCCGGTTATCGGTGAATGCATCATGCTAACCCCGCCTGTTTCATCTTTTCGTATTGCTCGGGTGTTACCCCGATTTCTTCAAGCACCTCGCGCGTGTGCTCACCCAGTTTCGGGCCCAGCCAGCGCGTTTGCCCGGGTGTTTCGCTAAGCTTGGGCACAATTCCCGGCAAGTCTACCGACTGGCCATCGGGCAGCACAAATGACTGGATCATCTCGCGGGCGCGGTAATGCGCATCTTCGTAGATGTCTTTGGCGGTATAAATGCGGCCACAGGGCACTGACGCCGCATCCAGCGTTTCAAGAATGTGGTCAAGGGTATGCATTGCGGCCCAACCGGCAATAACACCGTCCAGCATTTCGGTCTGTTTTGCCCGCCCGTCATTCTGGGCCAGCGCAGGGTCATCAGCCAGGTCCGGGCGGCCAATGGCCTGCATCAGTCGCTTGAAGATGCCGTCACCATTACCGGCGATGGCCACATAACTGTCATCCTGGCACTGATACGTGTTGGAAGGGACGATACCCGGCAATGCCGAACCTGTGCGCTCACGAATATTCCCGCCAACCGAATATTCGGGAATCAGGCTTTCCATCACGGCAAAGACCGCTTCATACAGGGCCACGTCAATAACCTGGCCCTTACCTTTGTTCGTTTTGACATGATGCATGGCAATCAAGGCCCCGATCACGGCATACAGCGATGCCAGGGTATCGCCCAGACTGACGCCGGTACGTACCGGGGCGCGATCAGGGTAGCCGGTAACGTAGCGCAGCCCGCCCATGCATTCGGCAATTGCGGCAAAGCCGGGCTTCTGACTGGCCGGCCCGGTTTGGCCATAACCGGAAATACGCACGAATACCAGCGACGGGTTGATGGCGTGCAAGGCCTCGGGGCCAAGCCCCCATTTTTCGAGGGTACCAGGACGAAAGTTTTCGATGATGACGTCGGCCTCAGCCGCCAGCTTGCGCACAATGTCTTGCGCTTGCGGCTGTTTAAGGTCAAGCGTTACCGACTTCTTGTTACGGCTTTGGGTATACCACCATAGCGAGGTTCCGTCATGAAGCTTGCGCCAGGTGCGCAGCGGGTCGCCTTTGCCGGGCGGTTCTATTTTGATGACATCGGCACCAAACTGCGCCAGTATCGTACTGGCATATGGACCGGCGATCAGGGCGCCAAGCTCGAGGACTTTTACACCGCTGAGTGCATGCGGCTGTGCTGCGGTCGCGTTGGCCATGCAAAGATCTCCGTACATCGGGTTGACAACTTCCGCCAAGACAGGCGCTCGCCGTCTTGTCAAAAGCGCTGTATTATCGTTTTCCAGCATGATGCGTGGAAAACTTAACGCAGTAAAGCGGTAATTTTCGAAAGCATCATCGCAAAATACGATGATGTGTCACTACATCAGGCGATCCATGACCATTGACCCCAAATCATTGAAGCTGTTTGTCCAGGTCATGCATGAAGGGACGATCAGTGCCGTGGCCGAACGCGAACACATTGCCGCT
>JBAYOZ010000092.1:0-7035 GCA_041677965.1 Pusillimonas sp. | reverse complement strand
GCCGCCGGGAAGTCGATGCGCGCGAGGTGTTGCAGCGCCAACGACTGCAACTGCCGGTAGTGCATGTGAAGGCTCGGTTCGTCGTGCATTGCCGGTAGCATCAGCGCTTGCCTGCACGCTGCCAGAACCGTTTGCCAGGCTTTTGAAGCCAGCTCGGGTTCCCAGACGGCCAGATTGTAGGTCTGGCAGTCATCAACAAGCGATTGCACAAAGGGCACCGGGTCAGCGTCACTGCGTGTCGCCATGAAAAGTTCGGCCAGCGCAACGCGTGCCCGGAACTGGTCGCGTCCTGCATACGACCCGTTGACCAGGCTTTGGTAAAGCAGCATTGCCTGGTCGTGGATGCCCTCGTTAATGGCTTTCTTCGCATTTTGGAAGAGTTGGCTGACATTGTCAGTGGGCCCTGCGCCCATTTGCGCTGCACGGCATTCTTCCAGCCATTGGCGGGTATCTTCGCTGGCGAACGGTGTGCCGTCAGCGAAGGTCAACTGTTCGATGCCTGGCAGCCGTTCAGTGAAAGTCAGTGCGTTTTTGATAATGATGTTGCGCATACGGGCACCCGGCTCGCCCAGCATGCCAAAGCCGCGTGCCGACTGGCGGTCAAGATCAAGCCAGAACGGGAACGCCAGTACGCGCGATTCGCAAAATTCGATAATGCCATCTGCGTTGCCTGCACTGCATACGGTCTGAAAGGCGTCGGCAATGGCGACAGGCGGCGGCATCAGCGCCGTCGTGCCGTTTTGTGAGGGCGGCACTTCAAGTAGCGCCGCGCGTGCAGCAAAACGCCCCATTTCCACCGCCAGCGGATGAAACCGGTCAAGCGTCAGCAGTGCGTTGCTGAGTTGACCCAGGTGCTGGGCGACCGGGTTCAGCGCCGCGATGATGTCATCCAGCGAGCTGAGTGTGTTCGACCCCTGAAATTGCGGTATGGCAACCCTTGCTGGCGCAGGGGCAGGCGATGTCGTTTCGGGTGGCGCGGCGGTATGGAGTGTCGGTTTGCCCGTATCGTTAGCGGGTGCGCTACCTGTTGCCGTTTCATTAACCGCGCCGAGAGCTTGGGGCGCGCTGCTATTTGACGGCGCGTGGTTGTCTGAAGGCGTGTCACCGCTGTTCAATTGTGCGGTGCTGTCTGGGTGTGTACCGTCGGCCAAAGGCGCAGCCACTGATGGTGTCGCCGCGTCCTGCTGTGGCGGTTCAAGCACATCGAGATTCTTCAACTGACGAACGAAGTTCGACAGGGGGGGGGACTCGGGGTCATGATCAGCCAGCAACTGGTCGATATGGTTTGCGGCATCGACCATGGCGTGGTGGACGTCAACCGGCAGCGGGGCGAGCGTTTGGTTGGCCAGCCAGTCAGAAGCCCGCTCAAGCCACCACGATAACGCATTACGACGGCCGCGCAGACGTTTTAATGGTGGAAAACCGGTGTGCCAGAATGTGTCGACAAGACCGGCATGCAGTTGCAGACCGGCCTGCAACCCCTCGAGCCCGCGTCGTTCCAGCCACGCGGCACTGAGCCAGGCCGCCATCATGAAGTCCTTGCTTTGCGTTGCCAGAATATCTGCACCTTGCTGTTCGATCAGGGCCCAATCGATGGGGCTGCTACCGGAAAGGCTGGTGAGCTTTTCGATTTCAGCGGCAACAGCCTCATAGGCTTCGCTGGCACGGGCTTCCTCGCCGGCAGGCGAGGCCTCTGAAACGGGCTTGAGCAGGGGGGTGATATCAAGGGTCATGGACAACAACAGCCGAGGCGGGAGAGTGAGGCACTAACCCATTTTGAACAGATGAACATCATCGGGCTCACCGTTGGGCAATGTGCCGATGGCGAGATAATCGGGTTCGTTTTCGAGACGTACAAAATAGCTTTGTTTGGGGGGAATTGAATTTTGAACGGCCCAGGCTTCGAAGGCCAGAGCGCCAACATCGAACTTCAGCCCTTGCAGCGCGTATTCGTTGATGGTTTTATGGGGCAGGGCGCCCGCAGGGCCAACCGCATGAAAGCTGATGCCGGCGTTATTGCCCGAAACCCCCAGCAGGGCGCCGCAGGCGATCTGTTCCGGGTCGGGGTGCACTTCAAGCCATACCCCCAGACGCTCTTGGGCATGCAGACCCAGCCGTGCTGGCCAGGCCGGGGCCACAGGCGCATGGGCACGCGCTACCGCTTTTGCCATCCAGCGGTTGTCGGTAACAACCAGCCAATCGTCCAGAACCCCGGCAGGGCCGTCGGGTAGTGCGGGTAGTGCCGACGTTGCCAGTATCAGGCCATTGACTACGGATTGGCGGTGCGTTTGCAGGGCCAGACGAAACAGGGCCAGCTGCCGGCGTATGGCGGGGTCGGCATACAGGGCCATGTCGCCCGTCAACAGTATGACGGCGGCGTTGGCCTGCGCGGCCTCTTGGGCGCTGGCCATCCAGCTCCCGGCCTGGGTTGACCAGCGCTGCCCCTGGGGCGGCAACCCATAGGCCGACACTTGAGCCGCAGCGGCCTGGGCCGGGCTATCGTCTGTCCCCAGAGTGATGATCCATGCACATTTGTTGCTCATGACAGGCCTCAGGCGAATGTTGCGGTGAACTGACCCGACGCATCGATATCGAGGGTGGCCTGGCTTAACGGTGTACCGTCTGACATACGTGCCAACAGCGTGTTGGACAGCATGGGCATGACGCTGCCGCGCAGGATAAAGTCAATGTTGCGTGCACCCGTATCGACTTCGGTGCAGCGTGCGGTGATGGCATCAATGACGGCATCGGTGATATCGAGCTGGATCTTGTTGTTTTGCCGCATGCGTTTCGCCAGTTTCCCGAGCTTCAGTTCGACAATGCCGCGCAAGGCCTCACCTTTAAGCGTCAGGAAGGGAACCACCGTCATGCGAGCGAGCAATGCCGGTTTGAAGTGGTTTGACAGAATCGGACGAATGGCCGACTGGATGGCCTCGATAGGTACCGGTTCGTCGCCGGAACACAGCTCGGTGATGACATCAAGCGCCAGATTGGATGTCAGGAAAACCACCGTATTGCGGAAGTTGATTTCCCGCCCTTCGCCGTCTGACAGCACGCCTTTGTCGAACACCTGGTAAAACAGGTTGACGACATCAAGGTGAGCCTTTTCGACTTCGTCGAGCAGGACAACGGAATACGGACGTTGTCGAACGGCTTCGGTCAATACGCCGCCTTCACCGTACCCCACGTAGCCGGGGGGGGATCCGACCAAACGGCTGACGGTGTGTTTTTCCTGGAACTCCGACATGTTGATGCTGGTTACCGAGTGCTCGCCGCCAAACATGGTATCGGCCAGCGCCAGGGCTGTTTCTGTTTTGCCGGTGCCGGATGGCCCCACCAGCAGGAAAATTCCCATTGGCTGATCGGGGTCTCGCAAACCGGATCGGGCCGATTTCATCACTTCAGCGATGGTGGACAAGGCATGACCCTGACCCTTGATGCGTTCGCCCAATGTGCTTTCCAGCGTCAGTGCCGACGAAGCCTGATCGCGCATCATTTTTCCCAGGGGAACACCGGTACGGTCGGAGACGACCTTGGCAATGGTGTCGGGCGAGACATCAATGAAGATCAGCTTGTCGGTGGCTTGCAGGTGTTCAAAGGCATCTTCGGCAGCGACCAGATCGGTGTCGATGGCATCTAGGGGCGCGGGAGCAAAGACCGGATCAGCGGTGACAGCGCGTGGCGCGGGCGCAGAGGCCACATTATCGGTGGCATTGGCGGTATTGGAAAGACCTGGATCATCAGAAACATTAGTTTGGGCCCCAGTTGCCCTGGAACGGCGTGTATGACGCAACTGAAGGATTTTTTGCGCGGCTTCGAACTGGGTGTTGAACTGCGCCTTTAGCGCTTCGAGCTCTTGTTGTACAGCAGCCATTTCATTGTCGATTTCTGCCAACCGTTCGGGGCTGACTTTTATACGGTTTTCAAAATCGCGAAGCAGCCCTTTTTTCTCACGCTCCAGCATTTGAAGCCGACGCTCGCGATCTTCGATGAAATCGGGCTTGGAGGACAGGTTGACTTTGATACGGGCGCAGGCGGTGTCCAGCAGGTCGATGGCTTTATCGGGCAGCTGGCGGCCAGTGATGTAACGGTTGGACAATTCGGCGGCAGCGACCAGTGCATCGTCACGGATGATGACGTTGTGGACCTCTTCGTAGCGCTCTTTGAGGCCGCGCAAAATCTGGACCGCCATATCAACAGAGGGCTCGTCGAGCTTGACCAGTTCAAACCGGCGGGCCAGGGCCGCGTCTTTTTCAAAGTATTTTTTGTACTCGCTCCAGGTCGTGGCTGCTATGGTGCGCAGTTCTCCGCGCGCCAGTGCAGGTTTAAGCAGGTTGGCGGCATCGTTGGTACCACTGGCACCACCCGCCCCGATCAGGGTGTGGGCCTCGTCAATGAACAGAATGATGGGTGTTGGTGACGCCTTGATTTCAGTGATGACACCGCGCAGCCGGTTTTCAAATTCGCCCTTGACGCCGGCACCGGCCTCCAGAGCGCCCATGTCCAGTCCAAGAATGGTGACGCCCTGAAGAATTTCCGGGACATCACCTTCAACGATACGTACAGCCAGCCCTTCGATGACGGCGGTTTTACCGACGCCGGGGTCGCCAACACAAATCGGGTTGTTCTTGCGCCGGCGCGCCAGGATATCGACCATTTGACGGATTTCGGCGTCCCGTCCGAAGACCGGGTCGACTTTTCCGCTGCGGGCCTTGGCCGTGAAATCTTCGCAAAACCGTTCGATGGCGCTGGTGCCCGCGGCATGTACCGCTGAACCGGCAGCGGATGCGTTACCATTGGCACGCATGGTTTCGGCGCTTTCGCGTGAGGCGCTGGCGACTTGCCCAAGCAGGGTGATGATCTTGTTCTTGTCGAGTGTTTGCAGCAGGCTGGCATAGGTTCCGCTGGCATAGAACGCAGCGCGTGCAACGAATGCGGCCAGTAGCGCCCCGGAGCGGATGGCCCCTTCGTAGAGGTCAACTGACGCGATCAGCCAGGCATCGGCAAACAGATCGGGAAGCAACGGCGAAAACTGGGGTCGTCCGCTGTTGCCGCTTTTGAAGCTTTCAAGCGATTGTTCGAGTGCACGTTGTACGCGCCCCGGATCAATGTCAGCCTGTTTTAGTATAAGTTGTATATCGGAGCGCGGGTCTTCCAGAAGGCGGACCAACATGTGCTCGATGGTGATTTCGTAATGGGTTCGGTTAAGGCAGATGCCGGCTGCATTTTCAAGGGCATCGCGGCAGGTGGGGTTGAGACGCTCAACCAATGATTTGAATTCAACAATTTGCATGTTCGTCCCCGGGACGGGTTGATGTGGGCACACACTGGCCCGAGGAAGCTGCCCGGTGGAGTGCCGGGCTGCTATTCAGATCTTACGACTTGGGCGCGTTCCAGGAGTCTTCAGCTTCGATACCATCGGGGGTGAATGTTTCGATGATGGTTTCGTAGGTGAACGACACCGCCTCCATGTGCCCCATGGATTTATTGGCCGGATCGAGGCACATGGGTACAAATTTGTGCATCGAGGTGATGATGGCGTTTTTGATTTCTACGGTGTAGTAGAGCTCTTCTTTGCCTTGTGGCGAAATGCGGTAGTACTCGAGTTTGGCATCGGTCAGCTGTTCGCCCGAGGTCAGCGCCTGGAACAGCTTGGGCGAGGCCTTGTCAATTTCTTTGGTAATGGTCAGTGGCCCGTGGATCCGTTTCCCGGTAGGCAGACCGGTTTGAATGGACTTGGGAATTTCAATGGTGTGGTCAACGGCCTGGACGAGAATGGTGTTCTCGTGGCCCTGGATGGTGCAGCTTCCGTCAATTTTTCCTTGTGTCTGACCGGTAAGTGTCAGGTACCCTGGCATTGGCATAGTTGTTCTCCTGGTTGTGTGAAGCGTTTGATATGACGTGCAACGTGTTCAGGTACTATTTTTGGTCCAGTTTGCCGACAAGCGACAGCGTGAACGACGCGCCCATATACTTGAAGTGCGGGCGCACCAACATCGAAACACGGTACCAGCCTGGGTCGCCTTCGACGTCTTCGACACTGATATTCGCTGTGCGAAGCGGGCGACGGCTGCGAACTTCGGGCCCAGGGGCATCCATGTCTGCAACGTATTGACGAATCCAGTTGTTGAGTTCACCTTCAAGGTCGGCGCGTTCTTTCCAGGTGCCGATGTTTTCGCGTTGTAAAACCTTGATGTAGTGCGCCAGACGACTGACCACAAAAATGTAGGGCAACTGTGTGCCAAGTTTGTAATTGGTTTCCGCTTCTTTGCCTTCTTTGGTATTGCCAAAGAACTTGGGTTTCTGGCACGAGTTCGCTGAAAAGAACGCGGCGTTGTCGCTGTTTTTTCGCATGGCCAGACCAATGAAGCCCTGTTCAGCCAGTTCAAATTCACGCCGTTCGGAAATCAGGACTTCGGTAGGGATCTTGGTTTGAATCTCGCCCATCGCCTGATAGTTATAGATGGGCAGGTCGCCTACTGTACCGCCGCCCTGGGGGCCAATGATGTTGGCACACCAGCGATAGTCGGCAAAGCTGGCGGTAAGCCGCGAGGCAAAGGCAAAGGCGGCATTACCCCACAAAAAGGCATGGTTGCCGGCCGAGACGTCTTCTTCGTAGTTGAATTTCTTGGAGGGCGTGGTGTCATTGCCGTACGGGGTGCGCAGCAGGAAGTGCGGCAACACAAGCCCGACGTTGCGGGCATCTTCACTTTCGCGAAAACCATTCCATTTGGTGTATTGCGGCATTTCAAAGATCGATGACAGATCTTTGAGGTCGGGCAGTTTCGCAAAACTGTCAAGGCCAAAGAACTGTGCACCTGCTGCCGCGATGAACGGCGCATGGCTCATGGACGCGACGCTGGCGCAGTACTGCAGCAGCTTGACATCGGATGAACCCGGTCCGAACTCGTAGTTGGCAACGATGGCCCCAAAGGGTTGTCCGCCGAATTGTCCGAACTCTGCGGTGTAGCAATTTTTGTAGAGCCCTGATTTGGTCACTTCGGGCGAGTCTTCAAAATCGCTGAGCAGATCGTC
>JBAYOZ010000091.1:0-7090 GCA_041677965.1 Pusillimonas sp. | reverse complement strand
GTCAGTTCGTCGTGGCTGCGCCCGGCCATAAGGGCTTGTACAGCGGCTTCGGCAGCCAGGGCGCCCGTTTTGATGGCAGCATGGCTGCCCTTGATGCGCGAGGCATTCAGGAAGCCGGCTTCGCAGCCCACCATGGCCCCGCCGGGGAACGTGAATTTGGGCAATGACAGCAAGCCGCCAGCGGTTAATGACCGTGCGCCGTAGGCAATGCGCTTGCCGCCTTCAAAGGTTTTGCGAATGACCGGGTGTGTTTTGTAGCGCTGGAATTCTTCGAAGGGCGACAGCCAGGGGTTGGCGTAGTCAAGCCCGACCACCAGGCCAACGACCACAAGATTGTCGTTCAGGTGGTACAGGAATGAACCGCCATAGGTGTCGGAATCAAGCGGCCAGCCGGCCGTGTGCACAACCAGCCCGGGGCGTGACTGGGCCGGGTCAACTTCCCACATTTCTTTGATGCCGATGGCATAGCTTTGCGGGTTGCGGCCCTGGTCAAGCTTGAAGCGGTCAATTAACTGGCGACCCAGTTGCCCGCGCGAGCCTTCGGCAAACAGGGTGTAGCGTGCATGCAGTTCCATGCCGGGCTGGTAGTTGGCGGTGTGCGAGCCGTCGCGGGCTACGCCCATGTCGCCGGTGGCCACGCCCTTGACCGAGCCGTCATCGTTATACAAAACTTCAGCGGCGGCAAAACCGGGGAAGATTTCTACACCCAGTTCTTCGGCTTGCTGGGCCAGCCATTGCGTGACTTCACCCAGACGGACAATGTAGTTGCCCTGGTTGTGGAAGCACTCGGGCAGCAGCCAGGCGGGTGTGGCGCGCGCGCCTTTTTCGGTCAGGAAAAGCATCTGGTCTTCACTGACCGGCGTATTCAGCGGGGCACCTTTTTCTTTCCAGTCGGGAATCAGTTCGGTCAGGGCGCGAGGGTCCATCACGGCCCCTGACAAGATATGCGCGCCTGCTTCAGCCCCTTTTTCAAGCACACAGACACTGATGTCGTGGTCTTTTTCGGTGGCCAGTTGTTTGATGCGGATGGCGGCGGCCAGCCCGGCAGGGCCGGCACCGACAACCACCACGTCGTATTCCATAGATTCGCGGTCAGCCATGGATAGCGTTCTCCCAGATGAATTATTCTGTTGTATGGTCCGATTGTAGTTCAGGCAGCGGCCGCTGTTTTGACTTTGTCCTGTTATCGTCAGGCCGTTTTTCGTCCAAACCTTTCCATTTCAATTTTTTCAGAAAATCACTATGTCGAATGAGTCCAGTGTTACCGTGCTTAAAGAGGGTGCGGTATTCAAGAGTGTCATGCCGGTGCGTTGGGGTGACATGGATGCCGTGGGGCATGTCAACAACACGCTGTATTTCCGTTATGTGGAAGAAGCGCGTGCCCAGTGTTTTGACGCTGAAAATGTGTTCTTCCCGAATGATCGGGTACCGTTGCTGGCGCACGCCTCGTTTGATTTCATCAAGTCGGTCATTTACCCCGCCACGGTGGTGGTCATCATGACAGTGACGCGTCTGGGTCGGTCCAGCCTGACCTTTGATGTCGTTATTGAAACGCAGGATGAGCCCGGCGTGGCCTATGCCAAAGGCAAGAATGTGGTTGTGGCCGCAGAGCGTACCAGTGGTCAGTCCTCGCCCTGGACGGCGGCTGAACTGTCGCATCTGGCACGGTTTTTCGTCTGACCGTTTGGTAAGTTATAGTTTGCCTTGGTCAAAAACCCGCCGGGCGGGCCAGTAGGCCAGTAAAAGAAGATAACTCGGTGGAGCACCTATGAACAAAGTGTATGCAAGTGCCGCAGAAGCACTGAAAGGCCTGGTGGCCGACAACCAGATGATCGGGGTTGGCGGCTTTGGCCTCTGCGGAATTCCCGAAGCCCTTATCGCCGCGCTGCGCGATTCCGGCGTCCAGAATCTGACCTGCGTCAGTAACAATGCGGGCGTCGATGGGTTCGGTCTGGGTCAATTGCTTGAAACGCGCCAGATCAAGAAGATGATTTCGTCGTATGTGGGCGAAAATAAAGAGTTCGAACGCCAGTATCTGGCCGGCGAGCTTGAGCTTGAATTTACACCGCAGGGCACGCTGGCTGAAAAGCTGCGGGCGGGTGGTTCCGGGATTCCGGCGTTTTACACGCGTACCGGTGTGGGTACGCTGGTGGCCGAAGGCAAGGAAGAGCGCGAGTTTGACGGCGAGCGCTACATTCTTGAGCGTGCTCTGGCCCCCGATGTGTCGCTGGTCAAGGCCTATATGGCCGACCGCAGCGGCAATCTGGTGTTTCGCAAAACGGCGCGCAATTTCAACCCCGATGTGGCCATGGCCGGCAAGGTCACGGTGGTCGAGGTTGAAAAGATTGTCGACATTGGCGAAATCGACCCCGATGACGTTCATTTGCCCGGCATTTACGTGCAGCGCATTGTGCTGAACGCAACCCCCGAAAAACGTATTGAAAAACGCACTGTGCGCGGAGACTGAGCATGGCCTGGACTCGTGATGAAATGGCCGCACGCGCGGCAAAAGAACTGCAAGATGGCTTTTATGTGAACCTGGGTATTGGCTTGCCCACCCTGGTGGCCAACTATGTGCCGTCTGGTGTCGAGGTCTGGCTGCAATCGGAAAACGGTTTGCTGGGCATTGGCCCGTTTCCTGAAGACCATGAAGTGGATGCCGACATGATCAATGCCGGCAAGCAAACGGTCACCACCTTGCCGGGGTCGTCGATTTTTTCGTCGTCGCAATCGTTCGGCATGATCCGCGGCGGCAAGATCAATCTGGCCATTCTGGGTGCCATGCAGGTGTCCGAAAAGGGTGATCTGGCCAACTGGATGATCCCGGGAAAAATGATCAAGGGCATGGGCGGCGCCATGGACCTGGTTGCCGGCGTCAGCCGCGTGGTGGTGCTGATGGAACACGTCGCCCGCAAGAAAGACGGTACTGAAGACATCAAGCTCTTGCCTGAATGCAATCTGCCGCTCACCGGCGTAGGCGTGGTAGATCTGATCATTACCGATCTGGGGGTGATGGAAGTGACCGACAATGGCTTGAAGCTGACCGAACTTGCGCCGGGTGTTTCTGTCGAAGAAATCAAGTCTAAAACAGCGGCGCGTCTCGACGTTTCGGCATTCGCCTGATGCGTTGATTGATGCCAGGTGCCTTGGTTTGTGCATCTGGCCGTGTTTTCCGGGCCTTCCTTTGTGGGGGCCTTTTCGTTTCTTGTGCCGGCAGACGGGTTCTGCCGCCGTTATTTCAGGTGTTGAATCGTGCTTGATTCCCTTTATGCTTCACGTATCCAGGCCCTGCGCCAGTCGATGGCGGCCCACGGTGTTCAGGCGTGTGTGGTGTTGTCGGCAGACCCGCACTTGTCTGAATACCTTCCCGATCACTGGGCGGCTCGCGCCTGGTTTTCGGGTTTTGAAGGCTCGGCCGGCACCTTGCTGGTTACGGCCGACTTTGCCGGGCTCTGGACGGACAGCCGTTATTGGGAACAGGCCGACGCCGATCTGGCCGGTACGGGTATTCAGACCCTGCGCGCGGGTGCGCCGGGTGTACCCATGCCGCCCGACTGGCTGGCGCAACATCTGCCCGAAGGGGCCCGCGTGGCGGTCGATGGCAATACATTAAGCGTTACTGCCCTGAGGCAATGGCAGGCTGTCTTGCAGCCTTGCAAGGTCGCCATCGTGACCGATCTTGATCTGGTGGCCGAGGTCTGGGCCGGCCGGCCGGCCCTGCCTTCGGCGCCGGTGTATGAACACATGCCGCCTTATGCCTGTCGCACCCGCATGGCCAACATTCAGGCGGTTCGCGAGCAGATGCAGCAGCAGGGGGCGCAATGGCATTGGTTGTCGTCGCTTGATGACATTGCCTGGCTGTTGAACCTGCGCGGCGCCGATGTCGATTACAACCCGGTGTTTCTGGCGCATGTGCTGGTGGGGGCTGATGTGGTCCGCTTGTTTATTGATACGACCAAGCTGGATGTCGGGTTGGTACAGGCGCTGGCCAGCGATGGTGTTCTGGTTGAGCCTTATGATGCGGTCGGTGGTGCGCTGGCGTGTCTGCCCGAGTCTGACACCGTGCTGTTTGACCCGGCCCGCGTCACCGTGAAGCTGCTTGCGGCGGCGGCCTTTGTCCAAAAACTGCAGGGTGACAACCCGTCCTGGCGGTTGAAAGCCTGTAAAACACCGGAAGAAATTGCCCATGTGCGTCAGGCGATGGCGCTCGACGGTGCGGCCTTGTGCGAATTTTTTGCCTGGTTCGAGGCGGCTCAGGGCCGCGAACGCATTACCGAGCTGACTATCGACGAAAAAATCACGGCCGCCCGCGCCCGCCAGCCGGGCTTTGTGTCGCCCAGCTTTTCTACGATTGCCGCGTACAACGCCAATGGGGCCATGCCGCACTATCATGCGACCGCACAGTCGCATGCCGTCATCGACGGTGATGGCCTGCTGCTGATCGATTCGGGCGGGCAGTATCCCGGTGGTACGACCGACATCACGCGTGTGGTGCCGGTCGGGCAGCCCTCGGCAGAACAAAAGCGCGATTACACCCTGGTGTTGCGCGGCATGATCGCCTTGTCGCAAGCCCATTTTCCGCAAGGCATCCTGTCGCCGTTGCTTGACCCGATTGCCCGGGCGCCGCTGTGGCAGGCCGGCATTGAATTTGGTCATGGCACGGGTCATGGGGTGGGGTACTTTCTGAACGTTCACGAAGGCCCGCAATCAATTTCTTACCGTACGCCGCCCAAGCCTTCAATGGCCATGGCGGTGGGCATGATCACGTCCAACGAACCGGGGGTTTATCGGCCCGGAAAGTGGGGTGTGCGTATAGAAAACCTGGTGGTTTGCCAGCCCGCCGAACAAACCGAATTTGGCCAGTTCCTGCACTTTGAAACGTTAACGCTGTGCCCGATCGATACCCGTTGTATTGTGCGTGAATTGCTGGCACCCGCCGAGGTTGACTGGTTGAACACCTACCACGCCCGGGTTCGTCAGACACTGTTGCCGCTGGTTGACGGTGCCGCACGGGAATGGCTTGTTCAGCGCACTGAAGCCATCTGAACCGCTCCGGCGTCAGCTATAATTTCAATTTCCCGCTACCGCCCGGCTACACCGGGCGAAGATCTATGACCAAATATGTTTTCGTAACGGGTGGGGTGGTGTCCTCACTGGGTAAGGGCATTGCTGCGGCATCGCTGGCTGCCATCCTTGAATCACGCGGTTTGCGCGTCACCATGCTCAAGCTCGATCCCTACATCAACGTCGATCCGGGCACCATGAGCCCTTTCCAGCACGGCGAGGTCTTTGTCACCGAAGACGGTGCGGAAACCGACCTTGACCTTGGCCACTACGAGCGCTTCATTTCCACGCGCATGCGCAAGGTCAACAACTTCACCACCGGCCAAATCTACGAATCGGTACTGCGCAAAGAGCGTCGTGGCGATTATCTGGGTAAAACCGTGCAGGTCATTCCGCACATTACCAACGAAATCCAGGACTTTATCGCCCGTGGTGCGCAGGCGGCCGATGTCGATGTGGCCATTGTTGAAATCGGCGGTACGGTTGGCGATATTGAGTCGCTGCCTTTCCTTGAAGCCGCCCGTCAAATGAGCCTGCGCCTGGGGCGCAATAATGCAGCCTTCGTGCACCTGACGCTGGTGCCGTTCATTCCGTCGGCCGGCGAGCTTAAAACCAAGCCCACCCAGCATTCGGTGCAAAAGCTGCGTGAAATCGGTATCTACCCGCACGCCTTGCTGTGCCGTGCCGATCGTCCCATCCCCGACGACGAGCGCGCCAAAATTTCGCTGTTTTCCAACGTGCCGCTCGATGCCGTCATTTCGGTTTGGGACGTTGATTCAATCTATAAAATCCCGTCCATGTTGCATGCCCAGGGGCTTGACAACCTGGTGTGTGACGCGCTGGCGTTGTCGCCGCCACCGGCCGACCTTACCGTCTGGGACCGCCTGGTCAATGCCATCGAGCACCCCAAGCAAGAAGTCACCATTGGCATGGTCGGCAAGTATGTTGACCTCACCGAATCGTACAAGTCGCTGACTGAAGCCTTGTTGCACGCGGGTATTCATACCAGCTCAAAGGTCAACATCGAATACATCGACTCTGAAGTGCTCGAGGCTGAAGGAACGGGCAGTCTGTCTGGCTACGACGCGATTCTGGTGCCGGGTGGTTTCGGCAAGCGCGGTACCGAAGGCAAAATCGCCGCCATTCGCTATGCCCGCGAAAACAAGGTGCCGTATCTGGGTATTTGCCTGGGCATGCAGCTGGGTGTTGTCGAGTTCGCCCGCAGCGTTGCCCAGTTGGGTGGGGCCAACAGTACCGAGTTTGACCCGTCCACCCCGCATCCGGTGGTGGCTCTCATTACCGAATGGCAAGACCGCGAAGGCAAGGTCGAGCGTCGTGACCAAACGTCCGACCTGGGCGGCACCATGCGCAAAGGCGCCCAGCGTTGCCCGGTCAAGCCCGGCACACTGGCCCATTCCATTTATGGCGACGAGGTCAACGAGCGTCATCGCCACCGTTACGAAGTCAATAACGTTTACGTATCGCGTCTCGAAGAGTCGGGGCTGGTGATCAGCGCGCGCACGCCCACCGAGCAGTTGCCCGAGATCATGGAGTTGCCCTCGCATCCGTGGTTCATGGGGGTTCAGTTCCACCCGGAATTTACCTCCACCCCGCGCGACGGCCACCCGCTGTTCAGCAGCTTTATCAAGGCGGCCTTGCAGCATCAGGCCCAGCGTGAACCAAAGGCATCGGCATGAACCTGTGCGGCTTTGATGTCGGCTTGTCCCGGCCATTTTTCCTGATTGCCGGTCCGTGCGTCATCGAGTCGCGCCAGATGGCCTTTGACACGGCGGGCCAACTGCACGAAATCACCCAGGCGTTGGGCATTCCGTTTATTTATAAAAGTTCGTTCGACAAGGCCAACCGCAGCTCAGGGGCCTCATTCAGGGGGCCTGGCCTAAGCGAAGGCCTGCAGATCCTGGCCGATGTACGGGCCCATTACGGGGTGCCGGTGCTAACCGATGTTCACGATCAGTCACAGGTTCACGACGTGGCGTCTGTGGTTGATGTCTTGCAAACCCCTGCG
>JBAYOZ010000090.1:0-7093 GCA_041677965.1 Pusillimonas sp. | reverse complement strand
CGCTGACAACGGCCTTGCAGCTGAACCACTTCATGACGCCGAACTGGGAATACAGTTGATACCCCCCGGTTTTCAAACGTGTTTGTGAATGCCTTGCGCAAAGCACAACAAGCCTTGGCCGATGCAATACGTGAATTACAGCCCCCTGGCCTCGAGCGCAGCCAGCATGCCTTTTTCAATGTCGGCCCTGGCCCGTTCAAAGACACTGAGCAAACGCTCGCGGTCGCGGGCGGCAAGCGCCTCGACCAGATGACGCTCTTGGGTAGCCCGCGGGTCGGCGGTAAACCCCGGGCTGACCAGCAATGATCGATAACGGTCGGTCAGTGTCAGCAAACGCAAGACCTCGTGAACCAATACTTTGTTAGGCGAGAGTTCAAAGATATAACGGTGAAACTGGCGGTGTCGCGTAACCCAGGCCGAGCGGTCGCCGTCTTTGATGGCTTCGTCAAGACTTTCAACCATGGTCTCCAGGTGCGCCAGCTGCTGCGGGTTTGGCCACTGCACGGTTGACAGCAGCTCGGACTCGAGCAAGTAGCGAATACGATACAACTGGCGCGCTTCGTCGCTGGACAGATAGGCGACATGAAACCCCTTGTTGGGGTCATGGCCGATAAGCCCTTCTGCCGCCAGCAGCTTCAGGGCCTCGCGTACAGGCACACGGCTGACCGAAAACTGGTTGGCCAGATCCATTTGACGCAACTGCAAACCGGGCGACAGTACGCCCCGGTTGATTTGTTCCCGGATTTCACCAGCAATACGGGAGGGAATATCAGTTGCGCGGGGCGTTTCAATCGACACGATTGGTTCCTGGAAAATAGGTGTTGTTATTATTACATTCTGGCTATTTTATCGCCAAGGATTAACCGTGACATGAATAGCCCCGCTGACGCCACGCCCGGCAGTTGCCAGAATGGCTTCATGAACCTGGTCAAGGCCATAGTCATGGGAACACACCTCGTTGATGGGGTACTTTCCTGAGCCTATGTAGCGCAAGGCAAGCTCTACGGCACCATAACTGCGGCCACGGGGCGCACGTACAGTCAGGTAGCGTTTCTTGATTTCCTTGATGGGCACATGCTGCTCAAGGCCATTCAGGCTAAGGTAAGCCCCTTTGGCAGCCAAAGCAACGGCATCGTTCACCACCTGCCCGCTCGGGTCGCCGGTCGTATCGACCACCACATCAACACCGCGACCACCCGTCAGAGCCATGACGCGCTGATGCAAGTCTTCTTGCTGCGCATCAATGGCATGGTCTGCACCCATGCGCAAAGCCAGGTCCAGGCGCGCACGATCGCGCGTCATGCCGACCAGAATGACGCAAATGGAACCGGCGGCCTTCGCAGCCAGGGTGCAGCCCAGGCCTTGCTGACCCGGCCCAAAAATCAATACTGTCTTGCCCGGGCCCGCACCGCCATCAAGGCAGGCCCACTGCACCCCATTGCCGAAAGGCACCGCCAGGGTCGCCCACTCGGCCGGCATATCTTGCGGAATCTTGTGCATGACCGTGTTCGCAGGCATGTACATGTACTGGGCATAGCCCCCCCAGAGGTGCGGTTCGATGTTACATGATGACATCCCGAAACGCAGCGTGTTCAGGCGGTCTTTAACGTTGAAGAAGTCAACCTCCATGCACAGGCGAAAGTCGCCTTTCATGCACCACTCGCAGTGCCAGCAGGGCAAATATTCGTGCAGCGCCACACGGTCGCCCTGGCGAACACCCCAACGAGCGGCAGCCACCGGACCGAGCTCCTCGATGGTACCCACGTTTTCATGCCCCATGATAATGGGTGCATGATCGGCCTTGCGATACAGCTCAGGGTCACTGCCACCCACACCCGAGGACTCAACGCGCAGCAAGCCCGCCTCAGGCGGAATGACCGGCCGGTCAAATTCCCGGATTTCAGTTTGTTCGACACCAACTTTAACGGCGGCACGTACTTTCAGCATGTGAGCTCCTTCAGTGATTTTCAGGCAACCATCAGTAAACAGATGATTATCTTTTTTTGTTAGCTTATTTTGAATAATTTTAACGTCGAAGACAAAAAAATGCGCCGCGAACGGCGCATTTTTCGCCGAAAGACGACTACTTCCGATGATCTTTGACCAGTGCAAAAATCACACCGATCCAGGCAATGGCCAGACTGAACAGGTCATAGTTACGAATCGGGCGGTAAACGGCATAGCCCCAACCGGTTGACCCGATCCAGACCGCAGCCGACAGCACCACGCAAATAACAACAGCAACAGCAATATTCTTGTTCATGACAATGTCTCCTGATCAGGCAGTTTTCATGGTTGCCCCGACACCAGAGGCAGGTTGGTACGGTGAACCGGCCCCCGACGCCCCGGGCTGGGTCGGATCAAGCGCATTAAGGTCTTTTTCGGGTATCCAGTGCGTACTCGGGCTTGCTTTCTGAACCAGCAGGGCCCTGAAGTAAAAGCCGTAAGCCAGCAACAGAATGCCGTTCAGGAACAGCTCTTGCGGGCCGGTGAACAATTGACGCGGCGTGGCAACGATAAAGGTATTGAGCCAGAAAATATTGATTGTGGCCGGCATTTCAAGCACAAGCGCCAATGGCACAAAACGGTTGGTCAACAGCATCAGGCCAAAGATAGCCTCGCCATATTTGACCGCCTGATACAGGTAAATATCTGCTGCTGCAGCCACATAGGCCCCGCCAATACCCGGTATTTCAGGTACATACCCGGTGAATATATAGCGCCAGCCTGAATACGCCAGATGGGCACCAAAAAACAGCCGTATCCATAGCACGACGTATTTACCCGGACTCTCGGTAACGAAATTGCCCATAAATGTCTCCTTTTGGTTTATTGGTTATGGACGGTGGAACTGCAAGAACGAGCTGACGCTCGCGACGAAAAAAACTACACAGGCATTCGGGCAACCCTGGCAGGCTCGGAGCCACGACACCGTTCGAACACAGCCTCGTTCAGCTCAAGACCAAACCCCGGCTTGTCCAGCGGTGCCGTAACACCGCTTTCGAATAAAGGGATTTCTGTGGCCAGGTCTGTATCGGGGGAAATTTCCGAGCTGTTCATGGTGCCGTGCACCACCAGCGGACCGGTGCTTTCAGTAATAAAATTGCTGGCCCAGCGGTTAGACACCATCAGGTGTGCCGAAGGCGCGGCCTCGAAGGTGGAACCCACCAGACTGCTGCTCAGAATCGGGATATCCAGCATTTCAGCGACCGCCAGAAACTTGCGTGCCTTGGTCAACCCGCCCATTTTTTGCAACTTCAGAATGACACCGTCGGCTGCACCGGCCTTTACCACACGCAGCAAATCCTGGGGCTCTTGCACGGCCTCATCGGCATAAATGGGCGTACCCACCTTGTTGCGCAAACGCGCCATGCCCTCAAGATCGTTATACGGTACCGGTTGCTCGACAAAATCAAGGCCGTAAGGGTCAAGCCGACGCAGCATTTTCAGGGCCGTTTCGTAATGCCAGGAGCCATTGGCATCCAGCACAACCCTTATGGCATCACCCACTTCGGCACGAACCGCGGCCACCGAAGCCACATCGCGGTCATAGGTATGACGACCTACCTTGACCTTTAACTGTACGAAACCGTTATCAACGGCCCGGCGTGCGCGTTGCGCAACGTCATCGGGTTCGCCGGCAGACAACACCCAACCCAGGGGTACGGACTCGCGCGTACGCCCGCCCAGCAACTGATAGACCGGCACCCCCTGTGCCTTGCCCAGCAAGTCGTGCAAGGCGCAATCAACCAGCGCCTTGGCCTGGAAGTTTTCCCGGGAAATGACATCCATGGCGCCAACAATCTTTTCAAGATTGCGCGGGTCTTCGCCCAGCAAGATCTGGCGCGCAAAGACATCGCAGATCGTGGCGCAGATCGAGGCTTGCGACTCGCCCCTGTACCACGATGAGGTGTCACCGGACTCGGCAATCCCAACGGTTCCGCAGTCAGCGTGAATTTTTACAAGCACCGTGTTCAACTGCGTGATGTTGACGTTGGGCAAGCGAATGGGGAACCGCAGGGGAACACCAATAGGAAAACACTCGATTCGTACGATTTTCATGACAACCTCCGGGCCCTATGCCGTCTCACCCATCTTGTTGCGCTCGATGACGCGCGCAGAAAAACCAAGCAAAATGATCGCCACAACGAAGCAAACGACGTAACACACCACATACGACGTGCCGATGGCTCTTGGGCCCTCGAATGCCCCGGCAACCAGGGCAATCACCGACGGCCCAAGAGCCAGACCAAACAGATTGGTCAGCAGGTAGTACAGGGCGGTCAGCTTGCCCATCATGTTGCTGGGGGTGATGTTGGCCATTGTGGCGCCACCGGCAACGGCAAAAATCGCATAGAAGAACATCTGGGCACCAAAGGCAACGGCACCAATGGTCAGATCGTCAATGAACAGGAACGATGCGGTTGCCAGCGCGGCCAGACCGGTTCCGATTTGCCCGACCTTTAACGGCGCATTCTTCATGCCACGGCCCGAGCAGTAATCCACTACCGTCCCCCAGAAGATCAGGCCAAGCGGTGTGGCCACAATACTGATCATGCCCAGGGTTTTTCCAATAACCGAAAGCGGCACATCGGTAGCGCGCGTAATGGCCTCGGGCAACCAGGCAAACTGCCCGCCAATGCCAATGCCGTACAGCGCAATGGCCACCCAAAGGGTCAGGTAGGCGCCGCGATTTTTCCAGGCATAGCGGATGGCGTCGCCATAAGACACGGCGTCTTGCATCGTTGGCGTAACACGGCGCTTGGGCTCGTGCATGCAAAAAACCAGAATCGCAAGAACAAAACCCATCAGGCCCGGCACGATCAGGACAAACTGCCAGGGCTTCAGACCGCTGAAAAACGGTACCCCCTCGAGGCCACCCCCGGCGGCAAAGGCGAGCAAGGCGCCACCCAGAACAAGTGCCAGCCCACTGCCCAGATTGGGCCCCATGTTGTAGATGCTGAACGCGATACCCCGACGCTCGAGCGGGAAGGCATCACGGATCATGGACGACGCTGCCGGAGGCAGAACCGCTTCGCCAATACCCAGGCCGGTACGGGCAAGGAACATCTGGATATAGGTACTGCTAAGACCACAGGCAACCTGCATGCCGGACCAGAACACGATGGCCCCGCCCAGCAAGCTCTTGCGCCGGAACTTGTCAACCAGATAGCCGGCAGGAATACCCAGTACGGTGTACAGCAGCATGAACGAAAGCCCCACCAGCAAACTGACTTCGAAGTCAGACGCATTCAGGTCGGCTTTCATGGGGCCAATAATGAGCGAAATCGCACCGCGATCAAGGAACGAAACAATGTAGACAATGGTCAGGATGATGATCATTGACCACCCGCCCTTTTCGACCTTGCCAGACAATGACGAACCGGCAGATGATGGCGCCGGTTTGCCCGAAGCGGGCTCAAGCGCCGATGCGGCGCCATCAGCCCCGACAACAGGGGCTGTAACAGGTATGTTCGACATGCGTCTTCCCGGGATTACAAGGTTATTGCCAATGCGGGTCCGAAATAACATGCCGTCAGGTGATTTGAACTCATGATGTCTTCTCCAGTATTTTTTTATAGGTTTGATCAGAAGCTGCGATTGCCCCGGATTCAGGGCGAATCGAAAAACAACCGTTTTGCTGTGCCACCAAAAAGCAGGTTTATGCCTGCTGCATCAATTTTGTCAGACAATGCGGCAGCCACCCATTGTCGCGCAAAAGTGTAGCCCTCCCGTGAGCTGACCACCGGAAAGTCACTGCCCCACATCAGGCGCGATGCACCGAATTGGGCCAGCGCCTCAGTCAGCAGTGGCGCCTGGGGCACCGGGACAGCCTGGGCTACCGGCATGTCAAGAGTCTTTCGGGGCACGATTTCACCCAGCCCCGGTACCTTCATGAATACATTCGTGTAGCGGGCCAGACCAAACACCAGCCGGCGCTGCGCCAGTTCATCATCGGTCTGGGGCGCACTGCTGGTACCACCCAGGTGTTCAAGCACGACCTGTACCGCTGGCACCGTATCAAGCACCGAGGCAAACTCGGGCGACAGAAACGTCTTTTCGTTACCCACGCAACTGACCACCAGACCAAGTTCTGCCGCCTGCTTCCAGATCGCCAGCGGGGCTGTTCCCGGGCTTTGGTCAGTGGGACGCAAACGAATGCCGCGCACCCCTTGTGCAGCAAGCGAATCGAGCACGTCATGCACGTCATCGGCACGACAATCGACCAATGCCACACAGGCAAACTGGCCGGGGTATCGCCTGACGCAGTCGATCAGGTACTGGTTGTCGTAGTGACCCAGCAACTGTACAAGTACGGCCGCATCAACACCATTGCGAACCATTTGGGCCAGCAAGGACTCAACGGGCTCGTACCAGCGATTGGAAACGTGGGCGTGACTGTCGATAATCATGGATAACGTATTGTGTTGAAGCTGGCCCGCGGTATCGCAGCGGGCCAGCGGTTTATCAGCCCTTGGCTGTCAGGGCAACTTCAGCCAGCAGAGGGACCTCGGTCTTCCAGTTTGACTCGTTGGAAAAACGGACGGTCGATGCACGGATCTGCGACCATGGAATGTCATTGCCCAGAACGGTCGGCACGACGCCCTTGGTCGAAAAGTCACGTGCAGCACGAATCATTTGACGACGCCAGGCCACCACTGCCACGTCTGAGCCACCCAGATGCTCTTTGGTACGGTCCAGGATAGGGCCCTGGGTTTCGCTGACCGCATGGTCTTGCACCAGAATGCCTTCAATGCCCGACATATTGGTGGACTTCATCATTTCACGATCTTGCTGGTACCAGTTGCTCAGGTTGCGCAGCTTGCGGTAGTTTTCGTCGATATAGTGGCCGCCTTCCTTGATGCGAAACTCGATATCGACCGGCTGGGTTTCATCGAAGAACCACTGGATATGCCAGCACGAAGTGTTGTCGCGCGGCACAAACGCGTTGGCCATGCGACGATGCTTGCGCACACCGGCTCCATCGGGTGGAATCAAGGTAAAGAAAGGCAAAATAACTTCAGTAACGCGGGCATGCAGCAAGCCTTCGTCTTTCAGGTTACGCACCGCGCCATAACGCAAGCCGTACTTG
>JBAYOZ010000089.1:0-7128 GCA_041677965.1 Pusillimonas sp. | reverse complement strand
GGCTTGTGATAAAGAATGATGCGGGGCGGTTTTGAGGCATTCGGCCGCGTAACGGGCCGACCGTTGACACGCACCTGATCGTTGGGACCAACACGCTGGCCAATATGAGCAGGCTCGCCATTGACTGACACACGACCTGCCACAATCAGCTCTTCCATTTCACGGCGTGAGCCGATACCGGCATCAGCCAGCACCTTGTGCAGCTTGGGCGTGACCGCATCACTGTTAAGGTACTTGCCAAGGCGTTGCTCTATTTTCTGTGCCTTGTCCAGGTATGCCAGCGCCTGGTCAGCATCGGCACCGTTATCGATAACAGCCACATCGGGCGCCGTGGCCCTGGCCCCACCGCGACCGCCCCGTGGGCGCGGCGCCGCAGCGCGCGGCTCGGCACCACGATTGGCAGGCTTTGCCGTACGTGGCTTGCGCGCACGAGACACCTTGGCCGCCGAAGCAGGCGCATCTGGATCTGCTGCAACCGCAGCCACAGCAGATGGCACATCGGAGCCAGGCCGGGCCGCGACCGGATCAGCACCTGACTCATCGCCCCGACGACGTCGGAAGGGGGTGCGCAACTTGCGCCCCCGGCCTTTTGCGGGAGTGGCAGCAGGATCTGCAGGCTGCGCGTCGGCAGCGGCCCGGTCAAGGGCCTCGGTAGTCGTCTCATTCATAAGTTGTTCAGATACTCCGTATCAATCAGTATCGGTATTGGTATTGGTTTCGGGCTGCGGTTCAAGCGGCAACCCTTCGAGCGCCCTGACGGCCCCTTGCGGTTCGAGCTCGGGCAAATCGTCAAGTGAGCGAAGCCCGAGGTCATCGAGAAACTGGCGTGTCGTGCCCAGCAGGGCCGGACGACCGGGCGCATCGCGATGGCCCAGCACTTCAATCCAGCCACGGTCTTCAAGGGTTCGGACAATCTGTGACGACACCGTTACCCCGCGAATATCTTCGATGTCACCCCGGGTAACCGGTTGACGCCAGGCAATAATTGCCAGCGTCTCGAGGACTGCTCTTGAATAGCGTGGCGGTTTTTCAGGATTAAGGCGCTCGAGGTATTTTTGCATTTCCGGGCGACTTTGAAACCGCCACCCGCTGGCCAGACTAACCAGCTCGAGACCTTTTTCTGACCAATCAAGCTGCAGCACTGACAACAACCGACGGATATCGTCGGGGGCAATGTTATCGGGAAACAACCTGCGTAATTCGTATATGGGCAAAGGGGCTTCAGCACACAGCAATGCGGCTTCGAGCACCCTGATAATTTCGTTTTCGGTCATGAATTCTGGTTTTCGACAATTCTACGCGCTAATTATCAAGACTGCACAGCCCCCTGTGTGCAATTTGCGACGGATTTGCATTATTTTTTTAGATGGGTTAATATTCAGTTCTTCAGACGCGGGGTGGAGCAGTCTGGCAGCTCGTCGGGCTCATAACCCGAAGGTCGTAGGTTCAAATCCTGCCCCCGCAACCAGTTTTCTGAAAAGGCCTGAACTTCGGTTCAGGCCTTTTTTATGCCCGAGCCGGAGACACTATTTTTGCAAGCCTGAACCAGTGCTGTTCTGCAGGCGGGCCCGTAAATACGCCAGAAATTCTTCTGCAACACCACCGCGCAAGATAGCCACGGCAGCACAGTCGGGCAATGTATTTGTTTCGGCCAACAGCGTTTCAGGGGGATACGCTGTGCCGTGTACAGCATGAACAACCACACGCTCACCATTTTCCAGTAAAAAAACACCTTTGAATCGCAACAAGGTTGAGCCAGCCTCTTCAAGCGCCGCAGCCAGCGCCTTGACCAAGGCAGCCCGGCTTACCCGACCCGGCCATTGCATGGATGCAACATCAAGCGAGCCGTGGGGGCTTGCGAGCGCAGCCCCCATTCTGCCACCGCCTTTGCCAAACAAGCGTGGCTTGAACACAGAGACCGCACCAAGATCAAACAAGGCGCCCAGATTTGTCAGTGCCCCGGCCTGAACGCACCTGGCCTGGGGCAACAAAACCGCCAGCCATGCCCCTACCTTGCGAACCGCGTCTGGCGTACATTGGTCAAGTTTGGTCAACACCAGCCCGTCAGCCATTGCCAGCTGGGCCTGTACCTCGGGGTGAACAGCGTAGCTGTCTTCTATGTGTACCGTATCAACCACTGTGACACACCCAACATAGCGATACCGGTCTGCCAGGAAGCGTTCGAACGAAAGGGTGTAACGGATAGCGGACGGGTCGGCGATGCCGGTTGTTTCAATAATGACATGGTTGAACGGCCGGATTTTGCGCTGTACCGCCGCCATGAACAAATCACGCAAGGCATTAACCAGCTCGCCCTTGACCGAGCAGCAGATGCACCCGGAAGGCAAGACCGCGACACGGTCACTGACGTGACGAATCAAGTGATGGTCCAGGCCGATTTCCCCGACCTCATTGACGAGCACAACAAGACCCGCTGGATTGACGCGATCGGGAACCCTGTCGAGATCACCCCGGGTTACAACGCCGGCTGAACCGGCCGCCTGAGCCACGACGCTGCCATCAGCCGTCAGCAAGCGGTTCAGAAGCGTCGTTTTCCCCGCCCCCAGAAACCCCGTCAGTACCAACACCGCTATTTTTTGACCCATGCGCTTGATGACCCGGACCAAAACACCACATGTTTCGAACCCGTTGACCCTTTACTCTACAATGATTGCCAGCCATTCCGGGCCAACTGGCCTTAACCTGTAAAAGCACCCTGCCGTGACTGAAGAATTTGCACTGGTTCGTACTTTAGACGAAATCCAGCCCGATTGCTGGAACAGCCTTACGCAGGGTCACCCGTTACTCAGCCACGCTTTTCTCGGGGCGTTGCATGACACAGAGTGCGCGAGCCTGGATACCGGATGGGACCCTCACTATCTGATATTGAAACGCGGCGCACGCGTGCACGGCGCAATGCCGCTGTACGTCAAATATCACTCGCGGGGCGAGTATGTTTTTGACCATACCTGGGCCCGGGCATTCATGCAGCATGGTTTGCCGTATTACCCCAAATTGCTGTGTGCCGTCCCATTTACGCCGGTGCCCGGTCCGCGATTGCTGGCGCACAACCACGAAGACCGCGTCCGGCTGGCTCGTGGCGCCGTGTCGCTGGCTGAACAGAACAAACTGTCATCGCTGCACATCCTGTTTCCCGACGATGCCGACCGGGCAGCGCTGCACGAGGCCGGTTTCATGTTCAGGGAAACCGTGCAGTTTCACTGGCATAACAATAACTACCATGATCTGGATGACTTCCTGGCAAGTCTTAACCAGGAAAAACGCAAGAAAATCCGCCAGGACACCAAAAAGGTAAGGTCTGCCGGCATTCAGTACCGCTGGCTGCAGGGCAACGCCATCGAACACGATGATCTTGATTTTTTCTACGCCTGCTACGTCAAAACCTATCTTGAACACGGAAACCCGCCCTACCTGAACGCCGGTTTTTTCCGCCAGCTTTACGCGCACATGCGCGACAACCTGGTGCTGGTGATAGCGGTTCGCAATGGCACGCCAGTGGCCTGTGCGCTTAATATTCTTGGCGACGGACGCCTTTACGGGCGGTATTGGGGCAGCACCGAATTTATACCCGGCCTGCACTTTGAGACCTGCTATGTACAAGCGATTGCCTGGTGCATTGAAAACAGGGTGGCTGTCTTTGAGGGTGGTGCACAGGGTGAACACAAGTTATCGCGCGGCATGCTGCCGGTAAAAACGTGGTCGGCACACTGGGTCAGAGACCCGCAGTTTGCCCGTGCCATTGCCGACTTTGTCGAAAATGAAACACGGGCTGTGGATGACTACGCCGAAACGCTGGCCACCCACAGCCCGTTCAGGAAAAACGCCTGATTATTTTTTGGTTTCGGGATCGTCGGCGTTCGGATTCGCGTTTGGAACAAACGGGAATACCGAAAAAATTGACCGGGTCTGGTCCTGCATTTGATCTTGCATTTGCACGAACAAGTTTTTGCTTTGGTCGATGTAATTGCTCATCATGGTCTGCAACACAGGTGTTTGTACACTCATGAATTGTGTCCAGGCCTCGGGCCCTACCGCACTGCCGTACAGCCCCTTGGACTGCTCAGCCATACGTTCTTGCACTTCAATGAAGGCCTGGATATTCTTTTCAAGAAAAGACCCCATGACCCCTTGCATGGAGTTGCCGTAGAACCGGATGATTTGCGACAACGCGGGCGCCGAAAACATGGGGACACCGCCGGATTCTTCCTCAAGAATGATTTGCAGCAAAATACTGCGTGTCAGATCTTCGCCAGACTTGACGTCAACCACCTGGAAATCTTCGCTTCCAAGCACCAGTTGCTTGACGTCGGCCAGCGTAATGTAAGTGCTGGTCTGGGTGTCGTAAAGACGACGGTTGGGATACTTCTTGATGAGTCTTGGACCCGACGGATTTTTGGGTTGTGCCATAGATAAAAGTCAGTACTTTGGGGGGTTAGCCCATGTGAAGGCCACCATTGAGCGAAAAATCAGCACCTGTGGCGAAACCCGCATCGTCAGAAGCGATCCAGGCCACCATGGCACCGATTTCTTCGGGCGTACCCAAACGACGAACAGGGATGGTTGCCACGATTTTTTCAAGAACATCAGCACGCATCGAACGCACCATGTCGGTACCAATATAACCCGGCGATACGGTATTTACAGTAACCCCCTTGCTGGCGACCTCTTGGGCCAACGCCATGGTGAACCCGTGAATGCCGGCTTTGGCCGTTGAATAGTTGGTTTGACCAAACTGACCTTTCTGGCCGTTTACCGAACTGATGTTGATGATGCGGCCCCAGTTCTTTTCGACCATGCCTTCCATGACCTGCTTGGTTACATTGAACAGGCTGTTAAGGTTGGTATCGATGACTGCACGCCAGTCTTCGCGGCTCATTTTGCGGAACAGGCCATCGCGGGTGATACCGGCGTTATTGACCAGCACATCGACCGGGCCGATTTCGTTACGGACTTTTTCAAAAGCAGCAACGGTTGAGTCCCAGTCGGCAACATTACCCACCGACACATGAAACTTGTAGCCCAGCGCCGCCTGTTCGTCGAGCCACTTCTGGTGGTCACGGCTGGGGCCGCAACCCGCCACCACGGTGTACCCTTCTTTAGCCAGGCGCTGGCAAATAGAGGTGCCAATGCCCCCCATGCCACCAGTTACGTATGCGACTTTTCCACTCATTTTTGTCTCCTTAGGCTGACCGGACCTTGACGTAACGCCCTGGTGCAGATTCAAGCGGTTGATAACGGGCATTGCCCAATGTTTTTATAGCTGTTTTTTCGTGTGCGCCTGAATGGCTGGCCAGCCAGCTGGACCAATGAGGCCACCAGCTGCCCGGATGCTGTTCAGATTTTTCCAGCCATTCGTCTGCGGTGAGTGTTGCCGGGTTGACGCTGCCGGGCGACACCCAATAGTTGCGTTTCTTTTTGGCCGGAGGGTTAACCACGCCGGCAATGTGGCCGGACGCCCCCATGACGAACTGCATGGGGCCCTTGAGCACACCACTGCTGGCGTAGGCCGATTTCCAGGGCACGATATGATCTTCGCGCGACCCGTAAAGATAGGTTGGCATGGTCAGGTCGGACAAGCTGACCGGCGTGCCGTCAACTACGACCTTGCCCGGCACTTTAAGGTTGTTCTCGAGGTAGGTATTGCGCAGGTACCAGGCAAAGAACGGGCCCGGCATATTGGTACCGTCAGAGTTCCAGTACAGCAGGTCGAAGGCTGGTGGCGTCTGGCCCTTGAGGTAGTTGGCAACGACGTAGTTCCAGACCAGCTCGTTGGGACGCAGGAACGAAAAGGTGGTGGCAAGCTCGCGAGCGGGCATGATGCCGCCGCCACCAAGCTGTTGTTCACGCCGGCGAACATTGGCTTCGTCGATGAAAATATCAATGACACCGGTGTCTTCGAAATCGAGCAAGGTTGTTAACAGCGTCAGGCTGTTGACAGGGTCTTGGCCACGCGCCTTGGCCAGCGCCAGCGCACTGGCCAACAAGGTACCACCAACACAGAAACCCAGGGCATTGATTTTTTCAGACTGGGTGATGTCTTTGACGACATCGACGGCCTGCAATACACCGCTTTGCAGGAAATCGGCCCATGTTGCCTGCAAAATACCGTCTGTGTCAGACGGTTGCGGATTGCGCCATGACACCAGGAATACCGTAAAGCCTTGTTCTACAGCGTAACGAACCAACGAGTTTTCAGGCTGCAAATCAAGAATGTAGAACTTGTTGATGCACGGAGGCACAATCAGCAGCGGTATTTCGTGTACTTTTTCGGTAAGCGGCGTGTACTGAACAAGCTGGAACAACGGGTTTTCAAAAACAACCTGCCCGTCGGTAATGGCAAGGTTTTCACCAACGGTGAACTTGCTTTCGTCGGTTTGTGACAAATACCCTTTTTGCAGATCACCGTAAAAGTTTTGCACGCCCTGAACCAGAGACATGCCTTTTGATTGAACCAGCGCATGCTGGGCATCGGGGTTTGTCGCCAGGAAATTGGACGGTGCCATGGCGTCAAGCCATTGCATGGTGGCAAAACGCAGCTTTTCGCGGGTATGTTCTGGCATGTCGACGGCATCAACCATTTTCTGCATGGTTTCGGCAGACAACATGTACGCATTGGCCATGAACAGGAACGCCGGATTAGCAGCCCAGGCATCGCCACTGAAACGGCGATCTTTGGGATTTGCCAATTCGCCTTTGTGAGATTGACTGAGCAAATCTTGCCAGCCTTTGGCAAATTCAGCCTGGAGTTCTGTTAAACGTTCATTGGGAAACGGAATGCTCATTATTGAAACCTGCCTTTTGTGACTATTTGCATCAAAACACCTGCATGTTGGAGGGCTAACGATTGACTGTCAATCAGGGTAATCCGGGAGCCTGGTCAAGCCAGGCCAGCGTGGCCATGCGCCCAGTACATGGGCTACCCCGATAAGAAAAGAACAACTCTGGCTGGCGCAAGGTACACCAACCGCTACACTCAATATAACGCAATCCGTTGCGTTGCATGCACAGACGCGCCAGGCCCGGCAGATCGGCCAGCCACTTGGGCTCATGGCCGGCGCCTGACATGACGCGCTGTACAAAATACATTTGATTTTCGGTGTCTTGCTG
>JBAYOZ010000088.1:0-7282 GCA_041677965.1 Pusillimonas sp. | reverse complement strand
GCAGGATGATCTTTCACTTGTGACTCAAATTTCGAGCCCGCTGGAAAATAAGTCACCTCGTAAGGAAGTTCCATAGGCAACTCCATGGTTCGCCCTGCGTAAGGCGCCCCACTCATGTCGGTGTAAAGCAATGACGTACATGCCTGACCTGCAGCAGGCAGAATTAAAAGGCCTGCCAATGCCACTGCCCCAAGCTTTTTCATTCGCCGTTCAATAATCTTCATTTTTATAACCTTTCGAAAAGCAATTTTCCCAACGTTCGGGCGAACCGGATAGACCTTGCCTTGCAACAGCAAGTTACCCTTCTCACGCACACGGCCTCAATGGCGCACCAGGGATAAAGTGGACACTTCTGACGTGAGGAAACACGCCCGTACGCTACAAAAAATTAATGTATTTCTTGTGTTGCAATGATTGTACTGGTTAGGTACTATGCCAGCAACGACGAGGGCCCGCAATAGTTCGACGGCATCAGCAAAACTGCCCAAACTGGGGTCAACATCCTTGCTCAAGGCGACTCTGTCGCAGTAATCTCCCCTGTTGGCGAGCCTGTCGACCCCTCCACGAGGTGCCGGGCAACGGCCGGATTTATAAAGACCAACGGCAATGAGCGTCCTGCAAAACACCCACCCCGCTTTGGCCATCGCAGCCAGACTTTTTACGTTGGCCAACCTGCTTACCCTGTCAGCATGCGGTCAGGGGCGTGCACCCTCGTTCATGATCATGGGCAGTTACTTTCCGGCTTGGCTGGTAGGCCTGGCAATCAGTATCACCCTGACCGTTATTATCCGCCAGGTCCTGATACGCGCTGGTCTTGACGACGCTTTACCTGTGCGGCTTGTTGATGCTGGCTGCACAACTACCCGGCGCAACGGATGAAAGAAGAATGCCTTCTGAGGTAGAGCAGGCTTTTCAACGCGAAATCCAGATGACCCTGAACACCCTGGACACGCCGGTACCCCAAGGTCCGTCAGAGCCACATTCAGGTTTTTTACGCACCGACGCCCTCATCAACCCGGCGCACTACCGCTTTGCCTTGAAAACCACGCTGGCGGCCAGCCTCGCCTACATCATCTACACGGCACTTGACTGGCAAGACATCCACACAGCCATGGTGACCTGTTATGTGGCTGCGCTGGGCTCTACCGGCGAAACCCTGCACAAACTGACGCTGCGCATTATTGGATGCCTGATCGGAGCCGCCATGGGAATTGCCTCCATCATTTTCCTGATGCCTTACATGACCTCAATCGGCGAACTGATGCTTCTGGTGTTTGCCGGCATTTTAGTGGCAGGGTGGGTCTCCAGCGGCTCAGAACGCAGTGCCTATGCCGGGGTACAAATCGGGCTTGCCTTTTTGCTGACGGTGCTCCAAGGGTTTGGGCCCGATGTAGAAATCTCTGTCGCGACAGACCGCGTGGCTGGCATTTTGTTGGGCAATGCGCTGCTTTATCTCATTTTTACAAAGGTCTGGCCCGTCAGCAGCCTTGAAACGGCACGTGCGGGCATGGCCGAAGTGAGCCAGAAACTAAAGGCATACCGAGAAAGCGCAAAACCGCTTCAAACGCTTACGCCATCTCAGGCAGCCAATCTGCTAGGTGCATTGGGCCTTGTTCGTGAGCAGCTTTTGATGCGGCGTTTCGAGCCGCGAACCCTGCGCTCAGACACTGACGAAGCAACTCGCTTGCAAGACGCGCTGTACGCGCTCGAAAAATGCTGCATTGAAGCTGCACTTGACCCGCACTGGGCAGCCAGACAATCTGCCGAACCGCCTTTGCATGCCACGCTTGCCCAACCAACCTTGCCACGCACAACCTCATGACCCAGGCCAACAAGAAAGTTCGACCATTTTTGATGAGGTCGCCAGTTCGCCGGAATCGCTATCGCCGCACTGCTTGCGCCGTTGCCACTACCCTGCTGCTTTCAGCATGCGCCAATACCGCCCTTGAACGCGCACCACGCTCTCCCGACACCCCGTGGCAAGCCGGCAACCGTGCACCTCTGGCCACCGCAAACGACACTGTAAAGCCTGCCAACACTACACCGGGCTTCAGCATCCCGGCAGTGGCAGCACTGGGCAAGTTGCCGACTGACATTGATATTGACCCCAACAAGGCGTACTCGTTGCCCGAACTCATCGATATTGCGCAGCGCGGACACCCTGATACCCGTCTGGCATGGAACCGTGCACGTCAAGCAGCGTTGTCTGCAGGTATGGTCGAAGCCACATTTTTACCCATGCTCTCGGCCAATGTGGTGGGTGGATACCAACGCGCACGTTACCCCTTACCCGAGAACATCACCGGCATCCGGGACATAAATACTGAATTAAACGGTGTTGTTCCTGCTCTGGCTCTAGGCTGGCTGATATTCGACTTCGGGCAACGCAAGGCCCTGTACGACGCCGCATCTGAACTGTCTTTTGCACAGAACGTCCTGTTTAATGCCGCTCACCAAAAAGTTATACGTGATGTCACCGACCAGTTTTACCAATACAGCATGGCGCGCACACGCCGGACACTTTCGGCATCCATGCTGATTAATCAGCAAAAAGTACTCACGGAGAGGACGATCGACCCTAGAGGTGTTCGAGGCACACGACGGGGGCAGCACCCAGTGCAAGCTCTCGCGCCGAGCCTATGGATTTAGAAATTTTGAGAATTACCGCTTGCGGGTACTGGCCCAGTGCGGTTGGAACGGTGTGATTAACCGTGTTTAGTGAATGCGTATCCCCCGTTAATGGGGAAAAGACATGCACATCCCCCGATTACGGGATAGAGCCAAGAAATTGACTATATCATCAGCCACTTTAAGTATAGTGGTGCGAACGGAGAGACTCGAACTCTCACACCTCTCGGCGCCAGAACCTAAATCTGGTGCGTCTACCAATTCCGCCACGTTCGCAATGTGAAGCCCGTCAGTATACCAAGCCCGAAATATTGTGGCAAACAGACCCACATACAAACGCAGATCCGGCGGCCTTGCTAAAATGGAGGGCTAACCCTGGACTCCTCGAGCATGAACCCAAGACTCGGTCTTTTGCACCCTTATCCCTTCGAAAAACTGCGCGCTTTGCTGGCGCAGGCACCCGTTCCGCCTGCGGACATGACCCCGATCAGCCTGTCGATCGGGGAACCCAAACACCCAACCCCTGCTTTCATCACAGAGGCCATGCAAAATGCCATGCACGGCCTGGCGGTCTACCCCCCAACCAAAGGTGATGGCGCTTTACGTGGCACGATTGCCGACTGGTTGGCACGTCGCTATGGCATCGCGCGCCCAGACCCCGAAACACAGGTTCTGCCTGCATTGGGGTCCCGTGAGGCGTTGTTTTCGTTTGCCCAAACCATTGTTGATGGTCAGGCAGGCGGCTATGTGATATGCCCAAACCCGTTCTACCAGATCTACGAAGGGGCAGCCTTGCTGGCAGGTGCAAAGCCATGGTTCATCAATGCCGATGAATCCCGCCAGTTTGGCTACGACTGGGCCGGCGTGCCGGCCGATGTATGGGCGAAAACACAGATGGTATACGTGTGCTCACCGGGCAATCCGGCAGGCAACGTGCTTGAACTTTCCGAATGGAAAACACTGTTCCAGCTGTCAGACACCCACGGGTTCGTGATTGCTGCCGACGAGTGCTATTCCGAAATCTATTTTGATGAATCCGCCCCGCCACTGGGTGCCCTGCAAGCCGCCAGCCTGCTTGGACGCAACGATTACAAAAACCTGGTCAGCTTTTCAAGCTTGTCCAAACGATCGAATGTCCCCGGGTTGCGCTCAGGCTTCATTGCTGGCGACGCTAACCTGCTGAAACAGTATTTGCTGTACCGTACTTACCACGGCAGCGCCATGAGCGCCGTCGTGTCAGCGGCCAGCATTGCCGCCTGGAATGACGAAACCCATGTCCAGGAGAACCGTAAGCAATACCGCGAAAAATTCGATGCGGTAGTGCCCATCCTGACACCGGTCATGAAGGTCGAGCGTCCGCAGGCCGGTTTCTATTTGTGGGCGCAAACGCCCGGCAGCGATACTGACTTCGCCCGTGACCTGCTGGGGGCCACCAACGTTACCGTACTGCCGGGCAGCTATCTGGCCCGTGAGGCACTGGGGGTCAACCCGGGCGCCAACCGGGTCCGCATGGCGCTGGTGGCCTCAAAAGCTGACTGTGTCGAAGCCGCCCACCGCATTGCCGCTTGGCTGAAAGGTTGACGCGCCTGACCTCCGCCCGCTTACCCATCCCCCACCACTACCCATTACCATGACAACGAATCTGCAAACCACCATTGAAAACGCCTGGGAAAATCGCGCCGACATCAACCCGGCCACAGCACCCGCCGAAGTTCGCGATGCCGTCAACCACACATTGGCCGAACTGGACAAAGGCAGCTTGCGTGTTGCCGACAAGGCAACCGGCGACTGGGTTGTTCACCAGTGGATCAAAAAAGCCGTTTTGCTGTCTTTCCGGCTTGAAAACAACGGCATTATCGGCCAGGCACCGGTACAGTACTACGACAAGGTCGGCCTTAAATTTGCTGACTATTCCGAGCACGACTTTGCCAATGCCGGCTTTCGTGTCGTACCACCGGCCGTTGCCCGTAAAGGTTCGTTCATTGGCAAAAATGTTGTCTTGATGCCCTCGTATGTCAATATCGGCGCTTATGTTGACGAAGGCACAATGGTTGACACCTGGGCCACGGTGGGTTCATGTGCGCAAATCGGCAAGAATGTCCACCTTTCCGGTGGCGTCGGTATCGGCGGCGTGCTTGAACCCCTGCAAGCCAATCCCACCATCATTGAAGACAACTGCTTCATTGGTGCCCGCTCCGAAATCGTTGAGGGTGTCATCGTGGAAGAAAACTCGGTACTGGCCATGGGTGTCTTCCTGTCGCAAAGCACCAAAATCTATGACCGCACAACCGGCGAAGTTCACTATGGCCGTGTCCCCTCGGGCTCGGTTGTGGTTCCCGGATCACTGCCCGCTGCCGACGGCTCGCACAGCCTGGCCTGCGCCGTCATCGTCAAGCGCGTCGACGCGCAGACACGATCAAAAACCAGCATCAATGAACTGCTGAGGGCTTGATGTCATCATCCGCTGTACTGCAACTGGCCAAAGACCTGCTCTCGCGCCCGTCCGTCACCCCTGACGATGCCGGGTGCCAGGCCCTCTTGGCCGAACGCCTGGAACCTCTGGGGTTCACCGCCGAAACACTGGTCTTTGAAGAGGTTACCAACCTCTGGATCCGCAAGGGTAGCGCACGCCCTTGCGTGGTTTTTGCCGGTCACACCGACGTCGTACCGACTGGCCCGCTTGAAAAATGGGCTTCTGACCCGTTCACGCCAACAGAACGTGACGGGGTTTTGTATGCCCGCGGTGCAGCGGACATGAAAAGCAGTATTGCGGCCTTTGCAGTGGCCGCTGAGGAATTTGTTCAGGCCCACCCCGATCACAGTGGCTCCATCGCCATGCTGATTACGTCCGACGAAGAAGGGCCGTCCATCAACGGCACGGTCAAGGTGTGCGAAGCCCTGAAAGCCCGCAACGAAGCCTTTGACTACTGCCTGGTGGGCGAACCCACATCGGTTTGCGCACTGGGCGACACCGTCAAGAATGGTCGACGCGGGTCGCTTTCAGGTCGTCTGACCATCAAGGGCAAGCAAGGGCATGTGGCTTATCCGCACCTGGCGCGCAACCCGGTACACCTGGTCGCGCAAGCGCTGGCAGAGCTCACCCGCATCGAATGGGACCAGGGCAACGACTACTTCCCCCCCACCACATTCCAGATTTCCAATTTTCATTCGGGTACCGGTGCCACCAACGTCGTGCCGGGTGAGGCTGTCATTGATTTCAATTTCCGGTTTTCCACCGAAAACACACCCGACACCCTGAAAACGCGTGTTCACGCCCTGCTTGACAGCCACGACCTTGACTACGACCTGGCCTGGACCTTGTCCGGCGAGCCATTTCTGACCCCGCGCGGTGAACTCAGCGAGGCGCTGTCAAAGGCGATCTGCGCAGAAACCGGCATCGACACCGAACTGTCCACCACCGGCGGTACGTCCGATGGCCGTTTCATCGCGAAAATCTGCCCACAGGTCATCGAATTCGGCCCTGTCAATGCCAGCATTCATCAGGTAAATGAACATATTCGGGTCGACTCTCTCGAACCCCTCAAAAACATCTACCGCCGCACGCTTGAAAAGCTGCTGCTTACCTAATCAACATACGGGCACATCATGAACCCTTTGGCATTCCAGGAACTTCTTACTGTTCGCGACTTGCTGCGTTACACCGTCAGCCAGTTCAACGCCGCAAAACTCAACTTTGGTCATGGCAGCGACAACGCCTGGGATGAAGCGGTTTACCTGCTGCTGCATGTATTGCATCTGCCGCTTGATACACTCGATCCGTTCCTTGATGCCAAAGTGCTGCCGGAAGAACGTGAAAAATTTCTGAAAATGGTAGAGCGGCGCCTGACTGAACGCGTACCTGCCGCTTACCTGACCGGCGAGGCCTGGCTGCAAGGCCACCGGTTTGCGGTAGACCCCCGCGTCATCATTCCCCGCTCGCCGATTTCGGAACTGCTTGCCGAACAGCTGTCGCCATGGGTGGAAGATCCCGATAGCGTTGATTACGTACTTGATTTATGCACGGGCTCGGGCTGCCTGGCCATTCTGGCTGCACTGGCCTTTCCGGCGGCCCAGGTGGATGCCGTTGATGTTTCAGAACACGCCCTGGAAGTTGCTGACCAGAACATCGAGCAATTCGGCCTGGACGGACGGGTTACCGCGCATCGCAGCGACCTGTTCGACCAGTTGCCCGACTGCAGCTACAACGTCATTGTCTGCAACCCTCCGTACGTCAACAGCCACGCCATGGAGGCCTTGCCGGCCGAGTACCGCCATGAGCCCACACTGGCGCTGGCAGGCGGCGACGACGGTATGGACATCGTGCGCCGCCTGCTGCGCGATGCACCCCGGTTCATGGCACCGCAAGGCATTCTGGTTCTGGAAATCGGCAACGAATACGAGAACTTTCTGGCGGCCTTCCCTGAGCTTGAACCGGTCTGGCTCAGCACCGAGTCGGCGGAAGACCAGATCCTGCTGCTCACGCGTGAGCAACTTGACGCCATGAGGCCTGCCGTATCGTGATCCGTGCCAGCAGCATCACCCTTCGGCGGGGCACCAAAGTTCTGCTCGACAATACTGACTTTGTCATCAACCCGGGCGAACGTGTCGGTATTGTCGGCAAGAACGGTGCAGGAAAATCGACTCTTTTCGCCTT
>JBAYOZ010000087.1:0-7382 GCA_041677965.1 Pusillimonas sp. | reverse complement strand
CCTACCGGGCCATCAACGTTGAAATTCTGTGTGCTCATGACGCCGCGATCAACCTGCAGGCTGCCCCCCACAGCGTCAAACGGATAGCCCTCACGAAACATGCCATCGGGGCTCAAGTCAAATGACAAGATGCGCTGCATCGACTGAAAGGACAGTAATTCAAGTACCTTGGCCGAGCGCGAACTGACCGAACTGAAACGCCCTTTCCTGAGATCGACATCGAGTTTGCCGCTGATGTCGGAACGCTCGAACTGCCAGGGCATGTTGCCCCAGCGCAGCTGACCACCGATCGAGCCCGAACCACCTGACACGGCACCCTGATGGCCCAGACGACCCAGCAGCTTGCCCAGATCAGTAATCGTGACGTGCGCATCCAGCGTCAGGCCACGGGCCGTACCATCAAGTTGCCACATGCCCGTTCCGGCAAGCTGGGCAGATTCGTTGCGCACCGACAGATTTTCCAGCCGCCACTGCTTGCCTTCAGCGACGTTGATTCCGGTGACGGACAGTTCGCCCAACGCGCGCCCGTACAAGGTGAACTGACGCACATCCAGCGCCAGGGCAGGAATATCAAAATCGTCGAAACGGGATGAGTCGTCGGACCCGGGTTCAGGCGGGTTTTCTGCATCGGATGTATCGCTGTCATTCGGGCGGCCCAGTGCCAGGCGATCGAAACGACCTTCGATGAACTCGGGCTGATTGGCAGCCGCCTTGTTCCAGCGCAGAACACCTGCAGTGGGCAGCGAATTGACATCGATACGCCATTGTCCGGGCACCTGCTGGCTGACGCCCAATGTCGCCTGATCCAGTGCCATGCCATAGACCGTCAAGGCCTCGGCCTGAACCCGCAACTGACGCAACCCGGGCAACAACGGCAACGTTGCAGACCTGCGCGTATCAGACGGGCCGGCCGTGCGGCCAGAGGCCGTCAGCGGCGTGTCAAACTCATCGACAATCGCCATCCAGGCATCGGCATCAACAACGGGGTATCGGGCATCAATGGCCAGGCCGCGTGCGGGCACCAAAGCGGCCTGACGCACCCCGATGGCAACGGCATCAAACCAGGCCTGGCTGGAAGGGTCAGGACGTCGCGCCAGACGCAGGCGCACATCAGACCCCAGGCTCAGCTCCAGTCGGGCTGTTGACGTATCATTTCCGGGCACCCAATCGGCACGCAGCGGCTGGGCCTGCCCCTCGGTTTTCCCCACCGGCGCGGGAAAATCGGCACTCAGCCCGACAAGATCGGACTGCAGCGCCATACGATAACGACGCGTGGGCAAACGCTGGATTGTCGCCGAATAACCGGTGCTGCCCGCCAGGCGCGACATGCCCTTCAGGTTGACAAACCCGGCCAGCGCCCTGGCGGTCAGACGCCCCTGCAATGACAGACCGGACCGCCCCCGACCAATGCCACCCTTCAGCGACAATGGACCACCCAGAACGGTTGCCGTCAGATTGCGGGCATCAAGACCCGTGTCTGAAAAACCCAGATGCCCTTTCACATTGGACAGCTCGGGCACATCCGGATCAATAACCACCGAGCCGCCCGAAAAGTGAATTTCACCCTGTACTGTTGTGGCATCGGTGTCCATCAGGGGAACCTTCAGCTTCAGGGGAACCGACCATTCCCCCTGGGCTGCCGACCGGGCCAGGGCATTATCCAGCAGCCCCCCCAGCGGTGAACTTCGGGCCAGCCCAAGATACGCCTCGGCAAGCCCTTTCGAGTCACCCTGCACCGTCAGTACGGCGTCGGTCTCGATGTCGGGAATACGTGCCTTGACTGCAGTCAGGGTAACAGGCCTGCCAGGCTCGGGCATCACTGTCGCCTGATCGGCAAACAGACGCAGATCGACCTTGTCGAGTGCGACCAGGCCAGAAACGGCCGTTAATCGGGGCCAGGTGGGCTCGCCGTCGGCAACGGGCGCAGCATAATCAATATCTGTACCTTCAAAGCGGCCTGCGATACGAAACTGCCCCTTGTCGGGTTGATCGCCAAACGGGAAGTCGTCGAGCTCGCCGGCCAGAATGACACTGGCATCACGCAACTGGCCTTCAGGCAAGCCACGGCCAAGCCATTCGCGCGCATCGGCATTCACGGTTTTCGGCAAATGCGGGCCAATCTGGGCAAGCGTCGCCCGGTTCAACCGACCACGAAAGTCGGCCAGGCCACTGGTACCGGGTTCACCAGCCTGCCACTGCCCCTGCATAACCAGGTCAAGCGCAGGGCTGACCACCTGCCCCTGATGCAACGTCACTACAAAGCGGTCTTGCACGTCGCTGTGCGTCGCCAGATCAAGCTCGACCTGCTCAAACCCCAGCGGCGCATCGAAGGCCTCGGGCAGCGCCAGACGCAGCTGACTGGCTCGTAACCGCCACTGCACGACATCTTCGGGACTGACAGACACGGGCCGTTGCTGTGGCGCTCCCAGTGCCTCGAAGGTTGCCTTGAACGCAGGCCAGCTGCCCGACGCATCAAGTGCAACGGTGTCAAAACCAGCCTGCGCCGACGCATTGTCATCAAAGCGCAACACACCCTGGCGCAGGGTAGTACGCGCAGTGAGCACCGGGGCCCGACCTGCGCCAAAGTCAACCCACCACTGGCCGGCCATTTTTCCATTGACCAGATATTGGGGAAAATCAACCCACGGTGCCCAGGCCCTGGGCTGAACATCATCCATAGCCAGGTAAAGCAGGCCCGACCACCCCGCCGGATCAGTCAGCTCGCGGGACGCGTCAACCTGCCTGAAGCGCACCGCCAGATCAAGCACACCCGCCAGAGAGGCAGGCGCCTGTAATTGCAAACGCGCCTTATAGCCTCCATCTTCACGCACAAACCGGATATTGATATCGTCAAGCGCCAGTGCAGGCGCATCGCGCATTTCGTCGCGCCAGCGCAGGCGCGCATTGTCAATAACAATGTGGTCTTGCTGCAATAGCCACGCGGCCAGCGGGTGGGCCGACGTCGATGACGCACGGCTGTCATCGGCCGTTTGCAGCGGTTGCCCCATCAGCCAGATCTTGCCCCGGGCATCACGACGCACATCAAGCTCCAGATCGTGTGCCTGCACTATGGTGAACCGGATGTCACCACGCAACAGACTGGACCACTTGAGCTGGGCGCCAATTTTGGGCAAGGTGAACACCGTGAGGCCGGCCGGGTTCTTGACCACAACATCGGACAGGTCAAGCGATGGGTTCAACCCGGACCAGTTGGCCTTGACCTGACCTAACGTGACCTCGCTACCCAGTGCACCCGAAAGCTGACGCTCGATCTGGGGACGCCACTGGTCAATTGCGGGCAACACCCAGTACCGCCCTGCCAGAATCACGGCGGCAAGCGCAAAGTACACGACCAATGCCACACGGACCGGCCAACGAAGAAGGGATGGGATCTGACGCACGAAGGACTTTGTAGTTACCTGAACCGATGGTTTTGCTGTATCTTTTGCAGTCTTATACCCGAATTTTGCATCACCGTCTCGAGCCTTTGTTCATCCATGTCACATAACGCCTCCCTGGCCCCGGCCCTGCGCTGGTCCGGTGCCTTGCGCCGCAAGGCCAATGCCCACCCCGAGTTCGAATCCTGGCTCGAGCAGGCTGCACACTCACCGGTCGACCCGGCCCGTATTGATCACTGGTTTTCAGAACTGGCCCAGGTCGCCCCTGATGACCCGGCCGCCATTCCCGCTGACACCCTGCGCCGCGCATTGCGCCAGACGCGTACGCGTGTGTTTCATACCTTGATGGTACGCGACCTGAACCGGCTCGCGCCGCTGTCAGAAGTCGTCAGCGCAATGAGCCATTTTGCCGATCTTGCGGTTGGCCAGGCGTATCGCACGGTGGCCACAGACCTGGCCGCAACTCATGGCATACCGCTCGACCCGGCCACCGGCACACCGCAAGAAATGATCATCATTGGCATGGGCAAGCTTGGCGGGCGTGAACTGAATGTGTCTTCCGACATTGACCTCATCATGCTGTACGGTGAAGAAGGCGAAACCGACGGGCGCCGGCGCCTGAGCCACCACGAGTTTTACGGGCGGGTCACCCGCAACATGATGCCGGTGCTCTCAGAACCCGATGCCAACGGGCAAGTATTTCGTACCGATTTGCGGCTGCGGCCCGACGGCGACGCCGGCCCCCTGGCCTGGAGCCTTGATGCGCTGGAAAACTACCTGGTAACGCAAGGGCGTGAATGGGAACGCTACGCCTGGCTCAAGGGGCGCGTCATCCCGGCCAGTGCGTTTTCGGGCAGCGCGATGTCCGTTCAGCTGGCCCAGCTTGAGTCCTTGCGCCGTCCGTTTGTCTATCGGAAGTACTTTGACTTTGACGCGCTGGCCGCCTTGCGGGCACTGCGCGAGCGCATTCGCGAAGACTGGAACCGGCGGGCCACCCAACGCAGCGGCATTGACGACACCCACAATATCAAGCTGGGCGACGGCGGCATTCGCGAAATCGAATTCGTGGTGCAACTGAATCAGCTGATTCGGGGCGGGCGCATACCCTCGTTGCAAAAGCGCAGCCTGCTGGGTGCGTTAAGCCAGCAGGTCAGTACTGGTGTCATTGATGAAACGCTGGCAAAGCGGCTGGAATCGGCCTACGTTTTTTTACGGCGCACCGAACATTTACTGCAATATCGCGAAGACGAACAAACCCATCTGTTGCCCCACCAACCTGAATTACGCAACGACCTGGCATCAGCCATGGGGCTTTCACCGGGTGAGTTTGAAGAAACCCTGGCGGCACACCGGGCCTTCGTACACGGCACGTTCCGCAACGCCTTCCGGCTGGCCGGCATGGGTGACGATGCTGATCAGCCGTCGCAAAATACACGTACTGAAACCGCATCGGCCTCGTCAAGCGCCATTACCATCAACCTGGCCGCACATATTGAAGCGCTTTTCGGTGCGCCTAACGAATCACTCGTGCAGCGTATTGACAGCCTGCTGCAAGGCCACCGGGTACGCAGCCTGCCCACCACCAGTCGTCGCCGCCTGAAAACACTGTTACCGGCAGTTGTCGATGCCGCAGCCAAAACCGCAAACCCGGAACAAACAGCCACACGCCTGTTCGACCTGATCGAACAAATCGCACAACGCAGCCCCTACATGGCCCTGCTGGCCGAATACCCTGAAATTCTGGCGCGTGTCGCCCGTATTGTTGGCGCAAGCCCGTGGGCAGCCCAATACTTGCGTCAATACCCGCTACTGCTCGACAGTCTGATCGAGTGGCAGTCACTGATGGCCGCCCCCGATTTCGCTGACCTGGCCCGCCAGATGCACAGTGAACTGGATGCCTGCCTGCTGCCTTCGGGCCAGCCTGATGTCGAACAGCAGATGAACCTGATGCGAGACACCCAACGCCAGATCAGTTTCCAGTTGCTGGCCCAGGACCTGGGCGGGGTACTGACCGTCGAGGCCCTGGCCGACCAGCTCTCGGCACTGGCCGACATGCTGCTGGCAGAAACCATCCAGCGTGTCTGGCCATTGGTGCAGCCCAAAGGCCAGGCACCAGAAGCCCTGACACCGCCACGCTTTGCGGTAATTGCCTACGGGCGCCTGGGCGGAAAAGAAATTGGCTATGCGTCCGACCTTGACCTTGTCTTCGTTTACGATGACGACACACGCGACGACGCCGCCGAAATTTATGCCAAACTCGGACGGCGTATGGCGTCGTGGCTATCGACCATGACATCATCGGGGCGGCTGTACGAAATTGACCTTCGGCTTCGCCCTGACGGGGATGCCGGCGTACTGGCCGTGTCACTGGATGCCTTTGAGCAGTATCAGCTTACCCACGCCTGGCCCTGGGAACACCAGGCCATCAGTCGGGCCCGCTTTGCGGCCGGCGACAGCAAGGTCGGTGACCGCTTCGAGGCTATCCGTGAAAAAATACTGCTGCTGCCGCGCGACCCTGCCAGCCTTCGCGACGAGGTCAAAACCATGCGCGACAAAATGGCGGCAGGTCACCCCAATAAAACCGACCTGTTCGACCTCAAGCACGACAAGGGCGGCATGGTCGATATTGAATTCATTACCCAGTTCCTGGTGTTGTCCCAGGCACGCCAGTACCCTGAACTGGTGGGCAACCTGGGCAATATTGCCTTGCTTGGTCTGGCGGCAAGGGCCAACCTGATTCCTGCCGGGCTGGCGGCACAGGTTGCCGACGCCTACCGGGAATTTCGCAAGGCACAGCATGCCCTGCGCCTGCAAGGCCATGACATTGCCCGGGTGGCGCAAGACCAGTTTCTGGCCGAACGCGAGGCCGTTGTTGCGCTGTGGCAGGCTGTACTGGACGCCTGATTTTTAGCCACCAAAACGCCATGGGGTCAGGCCGAACGGCATGCTGCTCTGACACCCCGCAGCGCGACACTTTGGAATGTTGTGCCCAACGGCTAAAATAACCCGTTGAATACGTGCCGGCATATCCTGTGCAGGGTATGCCGGCACCCCACGAGTCAAGACTACTGCCATGAACAAGCCCACCACCACCGACATCCAGCGCCCGAAACTCGAACTGCCCGACGCACGCAAAAAAGTGTTGCTGCACTCGTGCTGTGCGCCCTGCTCGGGCGAAGTCATGGAAGCCATGACCGCTTCAGGTATTGACTACACCATTTACTTCTACAACCCCAACATTCACCCCGACCGCGAATACGAAATCCGCAAAAACGAGAACATTCGCTTTGCCGAAGAACACAACATCCCGTTCATTGATGCCGACTACGATCGCGACAACTGGTTTGAGCGGGTTCGCGGGCTGGAAAATGAACCCGAACGCGGCGCCCGTTGCACCGAATGCTTCGACATGCGCTTCGAACGCACCGCCCTTTATGCCCACGAAAACGGTTTCGACACCATTACCAGTTCGCTGGGCATCTCGCGCTGGAAAGACATGAACCAGATCAACGGCTGTGGCGAACGCGCCGCAGCGCGCTACCCTGACCTGGCCTACTGGACGTACAACTGGCGCAAAGGCGGTGGGTCAGCCCGCATGATCGAAATCAGCAAGCGCGAAAACTTCTATCAGCAAGAATACTGCGGCTGCATTTATTCCCTGCGCGACACCAACCGTCACCGCCGTGCCCAGGGCCGTGACCCCATAGAAATCGGGGTCAAATTCTACGGGCAGGACGAAACGCTCTGATAACGGCAATAGCCCGATTTGCTCTGAAGCCGATAACGCGATCTGCGGCATATAACCGAAAAAATGGCGCTACCCAATTAAGGTAGCGCCATTTTTTTATCAAGACAGGCACAAATCAAGACCAATGCCTGAAATGACAGGTTTACTGCAGCGTACGTTCAAAAACGAACTGATCACCCTGCCAGTCAACCGGAATGACATCTTTCGGGCCGAATCGTCCTTCCAGCACCAACCGG
>JBAYOZ010000086.1:0-7434 GCA_041677965.1 Pusillimonas sp. | reverse complement strand
CCATGTTCCGGCGCATGCATACATTAAGTTTTTACGCCGTTTTTGTGGCCGTATTTTTAAGCCTGTCGGACCCGCGTCGGTACGCTGTTGCAAAGGCTTGATGATCTCGCGCGCGGTGTCTGTGGCAAGGTTGACGACGTAACAAGGAAGCTGGTTGGGCATGGCGTTATGGACGGAGGTCGGGGCGAAAGGTAGTATAGCGGCCGTTACGGCTTTTGCTATGATGGCAGACGCTGTTTAATTACCGAGATTTCCGCTATGCACACCGACGCCCCTGCCGATGACCTGGTCTGGACCGATGCTTTTCTGGTGGGTTACGAACCCATGGACGAAACCCACCGCGAGTTTGTTGAAATTACCAGCGCCTTGCTTAAAGCCGATGACGCTGATTTGCTGGCGCATCTGAAAGCCCTTATACAGCACAGCGAACGCCATTTCTCGCAGGAAGAGCACTACATGAATACCACGGCCTTTCCTGCCCGCGACTGCCACACCAAAGAGCATAATGCCGTGCTGGGTTCCATGCGGGAAGTAGCCGATTACCTTGAAAAAGGCGGCAACCCGGCCGAAGCCAGGCGGTTGGCCGTTGAGCTGTCACGCTGGTTTCCGGGGCATACCGATTACCTTGATGCGTCGCTGGCCCAGTGGGTGGCCAAGAAACAGCTGGGGGCGGTACCTATTGTGGTGCGTCGCGGTGTGGCCAACCATCAGGCCGATTAAGCGCGATACTGCACAGGCGGTTCGGTAGCTGTGCCGCCCTTGATGGCCGCTGTCTGCAGGCAGGCCGGTGGTGGCCTTTAAAACAAGGTGACGTGGCCGGGCTTGATTAACTGGATCCAGCGGTCGCGCAGCATGTCGAGGTAGGTTTCCGGCGCAAGCGAGCCCGGGTAGTAGGCCAGTGCCCAGGCGTCATTGACGGTAACCAAAGCGGTTTTGCCGTTTTCAAGCACCCCGACGTCAAGCGCGTAGGCTATCGGGGCATCGAAGGCCAGGTCGTTGATCATTAGCCTGACCGCATTGATTTCGGGTTCGGGTGCTGAGTCAAGCCCCTTGTCGTAGCGTGCAGCCCCTTTGATCATGCCACGATGAATATAAAACCGCCATTCGCTTTGCCACGAGATGGGTGACGCTACCCACACCGGGAATTCGCGCGGCAGCTTGCGGATCAGTTCAAGATCGTTGCGGGATTGCAGGGCGCTGGTTGGCGCGTCGGCGTGTTCGCTGGTAAGTTGGTCAATAAGCTTGACCTCTTCCATGCTGTAAACCCCGCCCTTGAATGTTTTGGTGGAAATGGCCGGCTTGATGAACCATTCGCCAGTGGCGGGCAAGTCACCCTTGCGCCTTGGGGTAATTTCACGGTGCAGCCACTTTTGCAGGCGCTTGGGGTAGTTAAGTGCCGCCGGCAGCTTGATGCCGACCAGGCCCATTGCCTTGCGCAGGAAATCAACAGACCCAACCGGCGTGGCCCCTTGCTTCAGGGCAGAGGTGGACGTGTGTAATTGTTCGAGGCTGACACTTGAGTGCGGCCAGTTGCGCGTCATGCAGGTGGATATGCACGTCATGACCTCGACGGAGCTGGGGTGATTAGGGGTAGCCTGAACGAGGTATTGGCGCAGCATGATTGGTTAAGGGGCAAGGGGTGAATAAAGCAAACCGAGTTTACCGTGAAAATTCGTAACAGAGATACGGGCCTCCTGACCGACCCGTTTCGTGTGTCAGCAAACCGTTCATTATGTCCTGCTTGCGGTTTTGAAACAAGCTTGTAACCGCCAGGCGATGTTTTGCCCGATTCCGGTCGGGTAAGGCGCTACCTTTTTTGGGTGTCCTTTGGTATGGTTACAGGCGCCGGAACGCGACAACACGGTCGCGTTGACACGATAACAAGAAAGAAGGGAAGGGGATGCAAACTCGCAAGGCAATTGATACCAGTGCTGTCAGCATCATGACGGTGCTGTGCATGATCTGGGCGTTTCAGCAAATTGCCATCAAGGCTGCTGCCCCCGATATTGCGCCAATTTTGCAAATTGCGATGCGCTCTGGCATTGCCATTGTGCTGGTCGGGCTGCTGATGCTGTGGCAGCGTGTGCCGGTGTCTTTTTCCGATGGTGGCTGGCGCCCCGGCTTGCTGGTGGGTTTTCTGTTTGCCCTTGAGTTTTTGCTGATGGGCGAGGGGCTGCGCTACACCACGGCGTCGCACATGACCGTGTTCTTGTATACGGCCCCGTTTTTTGCGGCCATCGGGTTGCACTGGCGCCTGCCCGAAGAGCGGCTGGCACCGGCACAGTGGTTCGGTATTCTGGTGGCGTTTATTGGCGTTGCCGTAGCGTTCTTCGGGCCTGATGGCAGTGGTAATCCGCGTCAGGCCGCCGATATGTTGTGGGGTGACTTTCTGGGGCTGCTGGCGGGGGCGGGCTGGGGGGCAACCACGGTGGTGATCCGGTGTTCGAAGCTGTCGAATACACCGGCCACCATTACCCTGATGTACCAGTTGGTGGGGGCTTTTGTGCTGCTGCTGGCGGCGTCATTCGCACTGGGCCAGGCCAGCGTGAACCCGACCCCGGTGGCCATTGGCAGCGTGCTGTTTCAGGGGGTTGTGGTGTCGTTTGTTACTTTCCTGACCTGGTTCTGGCTACTGCGCAAATACCTGGCGTCACGACTGGGGGTGTTTTCGTTCATGACCCCGATGTTCGCCATTGTGTTCGGGGTGTGGCTGCTTGACGAACCCCTTGACACCAGTTTCCTGGTGGGGGCGGTATTGGTTGCGGTTGGTATTGTGCTGGTCAGCGGGTATGGCTGGTTCGTGCAACTAAAGGCACGCCGCCAGCTACGGTGATTAACACCAGGAATGACGCGACGGGTACGGGCAGATGCAACCGCTGCGGTGATTAACACCAGGAATGACACGACGGGTACGGGCAGATGCAATAGCTGGTGTTGCATCTGCCGATGTTCAACAAGCCAGCGTTTAACCTGCTGTTTCTGTTTCGTCGGCCTCGGCCTGTAACGGCTTCAAACGGCTGGCCACCAGAAGCCCTACTTCGAACAGCAGGCACAGCGGCACCGCCAGCATGAACTGGCTGATGACGTCGGGTGGTGTCACAACGGCAGCAATAATAAACGCACCGACAATGACATAGCCGCGCCCGCTGCGTAATTTTTCGACGGTAGTCATGCCGGTTTTAACCAGCAGCACTACGGCGATGGGCACTTCAAACGTAATGCCAAAGGCCAGGAACATGGTAATGACGAAGCTGACATACGCTTCGATGTCGGGTGCCGGGGTAATAGACTGTGGCGCGAAGCCGGCGATAAATTCAAATACTGTCTTGAACACGACAAAGTAGCAAAATGCCATGCCCAGCAAGAACAAAATGGTGCTGGACAAGATAAGCGGCAGGGCCAGACGTTGTTCGTGCCGGTATAAACCGGGGGCAATGAAGGCCCAGGCCTGGTAAAGCACCACCGGCAACGACAGCACGAAGGCGGCCAGCAGGGTTACCTTGATGGGCACCATGAACGGCGTAATGACGCCGGTGGCGATCATGGTGGTGCCGGTGGGCAACGAGGCCAGCATGGGGGCGGCCAATACGTCGTAAATGGCTGATGACCCTGGGTACAGGAACAGCACTACAAAAATGACCAGTATGGCGCCAACGGCGCGGATCAGGCGGTTTCGAAGTTCGATCAGGTGCGAAACAAAGGTATCGGTGCTGCTTTCTTCGGTGGTCACGGCGATGTTCCGGGAGTGCGTGTAGACGAGGGTGCCGCAGGTTCGCTGGTGGTTGTTACCGCTTCAGCCGGTGTTTCTTTACCGGTTGCAGCGCCTTCGTTTTCAAAGTCAACCATAGAGGCCTGCAGCGATTTGCCGGCGTTTTCTACGGCCTTTTGCGCTTCGAGCATAGGGTTGGCGATGGTTTTCGAGGCATCGTCAAGGGAAGCCTGTACCGAGCTTTTTGCCTCGTCAAACTGGTTTTTAAGGTTGTTCAGGTCGCCTGCATCCATTTCGCGCTTGATGTCGGTTTTGACATCGTTCACGTAGCGTTGGGCGCGGCCCAGAAGGTGGCCCAGGGTACGGGCCACCTTTGGCAGGCGTTCGGGGCCGATGACGACCAGGGCAATCATGCCGATAATCATCAATTCGGTGAAGCTGATATCAAACATGACGGTTAACCGTTAGGGGTAAATGCAACACAGCCCTGCCGGTCAGGCATCTTTTTTTTCTTTGGCCTGAACGTCGATGGTGCTGTCATCCTGGACTTTCTGGGTGACGGCTTCTTGCTTGTCGTCGGTAGCTGTGGCGTCAGCCATGCCTTTTTTGAACCCTTTGACGGCGCCGCCCAGGTCTTCACCCATGTTGCGCAGTTTTTTGGTGCCAAAAACCAGTGCAACAATGACCAGAACAATAAGCCAGTGCCAGATGCTGAAGGTACCCATGATGTGATCTCCGTGCAGCAGATAATGCTGCGAATAAGTGTTTTATGGTGTGTTTGACGGGCATGTTGAAGCGCCCGGAATTTTAAATATATATTGCCGACAGTTTACTGTGTTGTGGGGGCATCGGGGTGGCGCGGGGTAACGCGTTTTCTGTGCCGATACCATTCAGCGGTGCCGGCACAACAAGGCCATGCAGGCGGTTGTGCCTACGCTGCCGGTGCAACGCGCTTGTCCCAGGGGCGTGGCCCGCCAATAATGTGAAAGTGCAGGTGCCCGACTTCCTGGCCACCGTCGGTGCCGCTGTTGGCAACCACCCGGAAGCCGCCATCGGGGCCTGGGCGACAGCCGTTTTCAGCGGCAAGTTCCGGAATAAGCGACATCATGCGCCCCAGCCAGCCGGCATCGGCCTCGGTGATGTCTTGCATCGAGGTAACGTGGTGCTTGGGGATGACCAGCAGGTGTACCGGCGCTGCGGGGTTGATGTCGTGGAAAACCAGAATTTCGTCGTTTTCAAAGACTTTTCGGCACGGGATTTCACCGCTGACGATTTTGCAGAACAGGCATTGGGTCATGGCAGATACGGGACGCTACAAAAACAGGGTTGAAACAGGAGGCCGGGCAAGGGCCGCCCGGCACAGCAATACAGTGTATACGACCGTTTCAATTTAAGCAGCTAGGGTATGCCTTAGGATTGGCAGCGTATGTGCCGGCGCTGTCGCGCAAGTGGATCGGGTGCACGCTTTTTCAGTGAACCCGTGAGCAGTTCGCGATGCCATAATGCCTGGGGGGCCTTAGGGCGCCCGGGACGCTTTTTCGGCAATGCCCGATGTGCCTTCGCGGCGGGCCAGTTCGTTCAGGATATCTTCCGGGCGAATGCCAAAGTGGGCCAGCGCTACCAGGCTGTGAAACCAGAGGTCGGCGGTTTCATAGATGATTTTCTCGCGCGATTCGTCTTTGGCGGCCATGACCAGTTCAGTGGCTTCTTCACCGATTTTCTTCAGGAAGGCATCCGGGCCTTTGGCCAGCAGGCGTGCGCTGTACGACGATTGCGGGTCGCCGCCGTTTTTGGGCAGGCGGCTTTCCAGGGTGTCGGCCAGGCGGGCCAGGATTTCATTGGCGTTTGTCATCAGTTTACGCGGGAAGTCCCGGCTTTCAGGCCGGGGTGGTTGACGGTGGTTCCGGTCGGTGCGCCGTGCGCGGCCGGTTTCCCGGCGGCGTCGGCCCCTTTGTTCTTTGTTACTTGTATATGTGCTCGGGGTCTTTCAGTACGGGTTCGACGCTGTTCCAGACAGCATCGTCGCGGCCTGGGTTGCTTTTGCCAACGGGTTGGCCGGCGGTGTCGTCGAGCCGCCGGTAGAAGCAACTTTCGCGCCCGGTGTGGCAGGCAATGCCGCCTTCTTGCTTGACCTTCAGCAAAATGACGTCGGCATCGCAGTCAAGACGGATTTCACGCAGGTGTTGAACGTGTCCCGATTCTTCGCCCTTGCGCCACAGGCGTGAACGCGAACGCGACCAGTAGACGGCGCGCCCGGTGGCAACGGTTTCGGCCAGTGCGTCGGCGTTCATCCAGGCCACCATCAGGATCGTGCCGGTATCGGCGTCCTGGGCGATGGCGGGAATCAGGCCTTGGTCGTCAAATTTGACGTCGGTAATCCAGGGGGGCATATGCTGAGGTCTTTTAATGTTGCTCCAGCCCTTACAGCCGAACCGGAATGCCGTGTTTTGCCATCAGTTCCTTGGCTTCGCGCACGGTATGGTCGCCGAAGTGGAAAATGCTGGCAGCAAGCACGGCGCTGGCACGGCCTTCGCTGACACCGTCAACCAGGTGCTGCAGGTTGCCAACGCCGCCCGAGGCGATAACGGGCACGGGCACCGCGTCGGATACGGCCCGGGTCAGTTCAAGGTCGAAGCCCGATTTGGTGCCGTCGCGATCCATGCTGGTCAGCAAGATTTCACCGGCGCCGTAGGCGGCCATTTTTTCGGCCCAGTGCACGGCGTCAATGCCGGTGGCCTTGCGCCCGCCATGGGTGAAGATTTCCCAGCGCGGTGTTTCGCCTTCGGCGCTGACGCGGCGGGCATCAATGGCCACCACAATGCACTGCGAGCCGTGGTAGTTGGCCGCTTCGCGCACCAGTTCCGGGTTGCTGACGGCGGCGCTGTTGATGGACACCTTGTCGGCACCGGCGTTAAGCAGGCGCTGGATGTCGGCCACCTGGCGCACGCCGCCACCCACGGTTAGCGGGATGAAGACCTGCGAGGCCACGGCTTCGATGATGGGCAGGATGAGGTCGCGGTTGTCACTGGTGGCGGTGATGTCAAGGAACGTCAGTTCGTCTGCACCTTGCTCGTTGTAGCGACGGGCGATTTCAACCGGGTCACCGGCATCAACCAGCCCGACAAAATTCACGCCTTTGACCACGCGCCCGGCGGTGACGTCGAGACACGGGATGATGCGTCGTGTCAGGCCTGTGTCGGCAATGGCGGTAGCCGTGGGGTCGGTGGCTCCGGGCGTGCCCGCAAGCCCGGGCGCCCCGCGAGCGGCTGAACCTGATGAGGAGGTCATTCTGTCTCGCCGTTCAGTTCGTCGGCCATGGCCTGGGCTTCGGCAAAGTCGAGTGTGCCTTCATAAATGCTGCGACCCAGAATGGCACCCTGAACCCCGTCTTCTTCGACGGCGCACAAGGCCTCGATATCGCGCAGGTCGGTGACACCGCCCGACGCAATGATGGGGATATTGACGGCCTGGGCCAGCTTCACCGTGGCGTCGATGTTGACACCTGACAGCATGCCGTCACGGCCGATGTCGGTGTAAATGATGGCTTCGCAACCGTAGTCTTCGAATTTGCGGGCAATGTCGTACACGTCGTGGCGGGTGAGCTTGCTCCAGCCATCGGTGGCCACCTTGCCGTCGCGGGCGTCGAGGCCGACGATGATGTTGCCCGGGAAGGCGCTGCAGGCGTCGCGCAGGAAACCTGGATCTTTGACCGCGGCAGTGCCGAT
>JBAYOZ010000085.1:0-7469 GCA_041677965.1 Pusillimonas sp. | reverse complement strand
AAGTTGAATTCCTGTTCATGATAGCTAATAAATTGCGCTACAAACCGCACTGTCCGAGATAATTTCGGGTCAATTCAGTATTTATTGACAGGAATCGGGTCAATTGAGCGAGACATTTCGTGTAAAAGACGGGCGGGATGCATTTAATTGAACCGTATCTGTCCTGCCAGGTCTGTTCCGGCTGTCCCACATCATTCCAGACTGTCGTGCAATGCAGACACCCTCAAGCCATCGGGGGCATGCCCCCGATGGTTGTTATCCGTGTTTCCGATGGCGGTTGCACCCGGTCATGCTACCCAGCACGCTGTCTTTGCGGACCAGGCCGTGGTGCAATGCCGCGCCAATGTGCAGGATGACCAGGCCGATGAACAGCCAGGCCACAATGCCGTGTGTTTCACGCAGGAAGCCGTACAAGGCGAGGTTTTCTGAAACCAATGCAGGTAATACGATGCCGCCAGGCAGGACTACCGGGTTTCCTGCGGCACCTTGCATGGCCCAGCCGGACAGCGGCATGGCCATCATGGCCATATAAAGCGCGACAAGGGCGGCTACTGCGGCGAAGACGCCGAGGTAACCTTTGGTTGACCTGTTCATGATTTTTAATAGGTTGTGCCTGCGCCGCAAGCGCAGGCGGTGGTTGGGTTTCGGGGCAGGCCGGGCCGATGCCGGCCCGGCGTCGGGTATGTCATTGGTTTGTCGTGAAAGTTCCCGGTCAGGTGGGCTTGACACGTTTATTTTCGAACCCGGGTAAAACCGCTAATTGCAAATGCGTTCAGTTCAATGTAATGTCAGGAAACCGTAGTTCAGTAGGCTGAATGTCAGTGGTTTCTGTCTGACATTCCGGCCTCACTGATTCAGCGGTTATAACGAATTAATAACGGAGACAACGCACATGGTTAATTTCAACCTTAACGGCGCAGCCGTGTCGGCCGATGTGGCTGATGATACCCCTTTGCTGTGGGTGCTGCGCGAGCATTTCGAACTGACGGGTACCAAATTTGGTTGCGGTATGGCCCAGTGCGGTGCCTGTACCGTACACATCGATGGCGAGCCCCAGCGCTCGTGCGTCATGCCTGTATCGGCAGTCAGCGGCAAAAACATCACCACTGTAGAAGGGTTGATGAAAACCGAACAGGGCAAGGCGCTTGAAAAGGCCTGGGTTGACGAACAGGTTGCCCAGTGTGGCTACTGCCAGTCGGGCCAGATCATGACCGCCGCCAGTGTTATCCAGAAAGCAAAAGGCCCGTTATCGCGTGAAGAGGTTCTGAACGAGATGTCGGGCAACTTGTGCCGCTGCGGTACCTACAACCAGGTTGCCGCTGCTGTGGTCAACGCACAAAAAGCCTTGTCTTAAGGAGACCCGCATGACGATTCAATCAATTTCACGCCGTTCGTTTCTGGTGGGTAGCGGTACGGCCATGGTCGGTGTCATGCTGGGCGGCGGCGGCATTGCCTCGCTGGCCCAGGCAGCTGAACAGGCCGGCGCTGCGGCGGGTTTCAGCCCCGTGGCGTGGGTCAGCATTTCGCCAGACAACACCACATTGATTTATTCCCCTGCTGCTGAAATGGGGCAGGGCACGATGACATCAATTCCGGCCATTCTGGCCGATGACATGGAACTGGACTGGTCACTGGTGCGCGTCGAGCAGTCGCCAAGCGTGGCCAAATTGTTTGGTAACCCGAAATTTGGCGGCGGCATGGTGACCGGTTCCTCGCGTACCGTTGTCGGTTACTACGAGGTCATGCGCCTGGCCGGGCTGCAGGCCAAGTTGGCGCTGGTCAACCTGGCCGCCCTGGCCTGGGGTGTGCCGGCAACTGAAGTTGTGGCCGAGAAAAGTGTGCTCAAACATGTGGCCAGCAATCGGCAAATGACGTATGGCGAGGCTGCTGCACAAGCCAAAGGCCCTGTGCAGGCCCCGGCCGTCGATAAAAGCATGCTCAAGCCTATGTCGCAATTCAAGATCATCGGCACTGACCAGCCGCGGGTTGACTTGCCAGCCAAGTCCAACGGTACGGCCAGGTTCGGTATTGATTTCCGTATGCCCGGCATGGTCTGGGCTTCGGTGTTGTATACCCCGGTTCAGGGCGACAAGCCCGAGGCGGTTGATGATGCCGCCGCGCGTGCGGTCAAGGGTGTCAAAGACGTTGTCAAACTACCGTTTGGTGTGGCCGTCGTAGCCGATTCGTTCGCCACAGCACGCAAAGCGCGTGATTTGCTGAAAGTGACCTGGACGACCACGTCGCCCTCGCGCGGGTATGACAGTGACGTCGTGCTCAAAGACTTTGTGACCAAGGCCGAGAATGTCGGCGAGGCCGGCGACGTCTGGCATGCCCAGGGCGACGCCGCCGCTGCGGTCAAGGGGGCTGCCCGTACCATTGCCGCCACCTACACCACCGAGCACGTCGCCCAATGCACGATGGAGCCGATGAACTGTACGGCCCGGGTCGATGGCGACAAGATCGAGGTTTGGGTTCCGTCACAGTCGGCCAGCATTGTGGTGGGAACGCTGGCGGCAGTGGCCGGTTTCAAACCTGAAAACATCACGGTCAACCTTACTTTACTGGGCGGGGGTTACGGCCGTCGTGTCGAGGCCGATTACACCATCGAGGCCGCGTTGTTGGCCAAAGCCATGCCGGGCGTGCCGGTGCATGTCATCTGGACCCGCGAAGATGATTTTCAGCGTTCGCGCGGCCGCCCATTGACGGCGCAGCATCTGGTGGCTGCACTTGACGACAAGGGCAAGCTGGTGGGCTGGCATCATCGTGTGGTGTCGGAAGGCATTTATGCGCGCGTCAACCCGAAAGCCTATGCCGGTGCGGGTAACAAAGATGCCCCGGTTATGGAAGCAGCCGACACCGTCTACGATATTCCCGATCAGCGTATCGAGCATAACCTCGAAAAGCGGGGCATCGATGTGTCCTTCTGGCGTGCGGTGGGTGCAGGGTATAACAAGTTCGCCATTGAAACCGTAATTGATGAAGTGGCGCAGGCTACCAACAAAGATCCGCTTGATCTGCGCCTGGAGCTGACTCACAAGAATCCCCGTGCACAAGCCGTGCTGAAAGAGGTTGCGGCGATGTCGGGCTGGGGCAAGCCGCGCGCCGACGGTCGGGCACTTGGGTTGGCGTTTTCAGATGCCTGGACCACGTTCATCGGCATGGTGGTCGAGGTGTCCATGAAAGACGGGCGTCCGCATATTCACCAGATCTGGGCGGCGGTTGACTGTGGTCACGCCATCTCGCCACGTAATATCCGCAGCCAGGTTGAAGGTGCCGCCATTTTCGGTATTTCATCCATGCTTTACGAAAAACTGGTGTACAAGGGCGGCCAGGCGCAGCAGCGTAATTTCAATCAGTACACCCTGTTGCGGGCCAATCAGACGCCACCGATCGACGTCAAGGTCATGCCCACCGATAACCCTCCCGGCGGTATGGGCGAGGTTGGTTTGCCGCCGGTGGCACCGGCCGTTGCCAATGCGGTGTTCAAGCTGACCGGCAAGCGTATTCGCAGCTTGCCATTCCCCGTGGTTACGTAAGGGGCACGCGTCTCAAGGAGCGGTCAGGTACGGCCTGACCCGCTCCAGCACCGGTTCGTTTCTATGAAAGTCATCGGGGTAGTAGCCGATGTGTCTGACGCCTTTGGCCTGGAGCCGTATCAGCCAGTGTTCGAACAGGCTTGGTTCTACGGCAGGGCTGCCTGGCTGTGACCAGTCTTTCGCTTGCAGTTCAAACAGGGTTTTGGCCGGCCCCTGTGGGTGGGTCGAAACAGCATCGACCAGGGTGTCGATCCAGGCGGCTGAGGCTTGCGGCGTGATGCCCTCTCAGGGGCATGGCCATCACCGCCACAATATCGTAATGGCTCAAAAAATCGTCAAAGTCCTGGCTGAACCAGGCGCGGCTTTCGGGGTCAAGTACCGGGCGTGCATAAATATTTCGCGCTGTCAGTATCCGTTGGGTTTGCTTGGTCTGGGCGCGGTCGCGCAGCCGTAGCGTAAATTGTGTCAGCGTACGGGTTTTCAGGCGCGTCCAGCGCTGAAAATTCCGGGTGTCTGAGTGCAGGTCCGTCAGTGTTCCCGGCAATCCATGGGCCACATACACCGCCAGTGCGGCTGCGCTGGCGTCTTCAAAATCTCCCAGCAGCGCATCGTCATGAAACAGCAGGCCATCCAGTCGGGCGTGTCCTGACAGGTCTTCATAGATTTCCTCAATAGCCCTGCGGGCATCTGCATCGAAAGGTGAGAGTCGTTGATACTGCTGAGTATCGGTATCGGTATCGGTATCGGTATCGGTATCGGTACTTTTCCGGGGCTGCCAGCGCAAGACCCGGGGCAGGTCTTTTTGCAGATCAAACGCCAGCACGGGCATCCAGGCAAAAACAATTACACCGGCCTCGCTGCGCAATCGCTCGGAGACTGGTTTGAACAGGTCTGCCCGCATGGGCAAATGCTGGTTCGGGAAATACAGCGCGCGTACCAGCCCGTCGCCCGTCGGGTCGGCAAAGGCCTGTAAAAAAACTGTATTCACGCCCAGGTTGATGATGCGCTGTACCAGCAGGTCAGCGTTGCGCCGGGTTTGTGCGGGGTCGGGGTCGTAGACATAGTCCAGGTCCACGTGGGCGACACGCAGATGTGGTTCCAGGGCGGCTGGCGTTGGAGTGTCTGGCGGGTTGGCAATGTGCGGCGGTTGTGCTGCTGTGCACAGTGGCACGCACAGCAGAAGCGACCAGGTCATGGTCTTCAGCACCCGGTTAATCATCGCCTTCGTTATCATCACGCGCTCGCCGGAAGAGTCTTTTTCCTGATTTTTACAGTTCGGCATCGCCTTGAGAATGGGCTTTACGGCGTAAAGGCGCAGCTGCCACAGGCCGCTTGTGATGACGTCAAATCGTTGTTTTTGGTTCTAAGTGCTTTCCCTTATTCATTTTGTTTAGCGTTGATTGCCTAGCAATTTAAACATAACATTATGAATGCATAGTTTTGGTGCACTGGTTGACTGGTTGCAGTGCAGTACTGGCGGGCCAGAGTTGTGCGTTTTCGAAAAATACTCCAACAGGTTGCCGGCATTGGGTGCGGTACCAAAAAATACTCAGGGAGACAGAGTGAAGAAGCTTATTCTTGCAACAGCGGCTGCCGCATTGGTGCCGTGCGCCGCGTCAGCGATGACGGTGACGCTTTATGGTGTGGCCGATGCCAACATCAGCTATTTTCGTAACAGTGAAAACAGCATCACCAGCATGAATTCGGGTGGTCTGGGGGGGTCACGCTGGGGCTTGCGTGGCGTTGAAAAACTCAGCGAAACCCTCGATGCAATCTTTGTGCTTGAAAGCGGGTTCAATATCAATACCGGCACCTCGGCACAGGGCGGTCGTTTGTTTGGACGCCAGGCATATACCGGTTTGCGCAGCAAGGATTTCGGCCAGATCATCATGGGTCGCCTTCAGGGTTTGGGCTATGAGTTCAGCGGGAAATATGACCCGATGGTTCTTGCGCCTGGCTCTGTGATCGGTTCCTTGACAGGTGAAAACCCCACCCCCTGGATGTACAACCCGTTGTCGGATCCGGCACGTATGGATAACGCCATCCAGTACCGTACACCCAAGTTTGCCGGTTTGGAGTTTGTCTACCAGCACGGGTTCCGCTCGTCGCCGACCGCAGCCAATCGCTCAAAAAGCTTCGACCTGGCGGCGTTGAACTACAGCAATGGCCCATTGAATGTAACGTATGCGTTTGGCCGCAGTCTGGGCACAACCTATACCAACTCGTACACGGGTCGCCAGACCGAGCACGCGCTTGGTGTGAGCTACAAGTTTGAGTGGGCTACAGTGTTCGCCACTTACCAGCTCAGAAAGTCGGCGGGCTATGACGGCACCGATCGCGCCTGGCAACTCGGTGCACGTGTGCCGGTCAGCAAGTCCGGCCATGTGCACTTTGCCTATGGCCAGGCCAACAACGACGTGCCATTTGTTCCGCGTGGAGCAACGGCTGAGGTACGTGACTGGGATGTCCGTTCCTGGGCCGTGGGTTATGTCCACATCCTGTCCAAGCGCACCATGCTGTACACCTATTTCAAGCAGCTGGATAACCGCAACAACGCACGTCAGACCATTTTCCCGCCCGGTGGTTTGCCTGGCCCAAGCACCAATGGCGAGCGTGTAAGCGCCTTCGGTGTTGGTATGCAGCATCGTTTCTGATTGTTGTATTAGCCGGTAATTCAAACACGCCCCGATACCCTGTGGTACCGGGGCGTGTTGCATATCAGAACAGCGCAACCTTAGTGCGCGAACGTTTAAGGAGACCGTTATGATCAGTGCAAGCGACTCACCCTGGAAGTTTCTGGTGATGTGGTTAAGGCTTTACTTTGCCTTTCATTACCTGAAGTCAGGCCTTTACTACGTGATCTTTGATTACATTCCCGATTTCAGCAGGGCTGGCGCAGTTGGGCCGTATCTGCTTGAAATGACCAATATCGGGTTTTATCCCTTCGTGAAGTACCTTGAGGTCATTCTGGGGGCCATGCTGCTGTTCAACCGTTTTGTGCCACTGGCCCTGATCATCATGGGTGGAATCACGGTTCAGATCGCGTATCTCAACCTTGTTGTTTCACCGGCACCACGACAAAAGTTCACGGGCACCCAAGAGCTGTTGCTGAATGGCAGCCTGTTGCTGGCCTATGGTGGCTATTACGTCAACTATCTGCGCGCCAAGGCTGCCCCCTACTTCTTGTGGGAAGGGTTCAAAAACCGCGAAGACCGTCGCTGATTCAATTATCCGGAGCATGTCATGAGCACCAAAATACAGAACAAGCATATCTTCATTATCACGGCGGTCGTTGTGATATGGACGCTGATCGTCATCGGTTTCTCAACGTCCATGGGCGCGCGTCCACTGCGCATGTACGACTGGGGGCCCCCAGTGTTTTCGGGCCTGATCACACTGGCCTTCATGTTGAAAGAGAAAAACTCCAGCCGCTGATGGCTTGAGTCCAGAAACAAGCCCCTTTGGTTGCTGCAAGGCATGCAAAGGGACTTGTTTATTTCAGGCCGATTTGACCAGCTGCTCGCACAGTCTCGAGGCTTGAGTCATGTGTTCAAGGCCCTCGATATCTTTAATGATCGACGCAATTTGCGTGGCGTTCAGGCCTGCTGATGCAGCGCAATCCTTGAACTTTTGTTCGAACTCTGCGGGCGTTAAAGGTTGATTGGGTTCGCCCTTTGCCGTCAAGGCCGTTTCGGTCAGTTGTCGTCCATCCTTGAGCTCAACAACCACGCGTGTCGGGCCAACACCGCCGCCCTTGGTCACCATGGTGTCATCCAGTGCAGTATTAACTTTCTGTGTGAGCGCCAGAATGGTCTTGTTTTCCAACGCGGCCGGCGTGAAGTCTTCCAGCGTGATCTGGCCGTTGTTCAGGATGGTGGCTACAACCCAGGGGTTGCTGAACTGCGCCTGCACGTTGGTCTTGGGTGCGCGTTT
>JBAYOZ010000084.1:0-7631 GCA_041677965.1 Pusillimonas sp. | reverse complement strand
GTGGGGTTACCCTGAAGGCGTTGCACCGCGAACCCAGCGTTGGGCGTTTACCGAGTGTGGTGTTTACGTGCACCAGACGGGTCACGTGCAGATCCGTGGCTATGCGCCAGACGACATGGTCATTACGGCCTTGGCGAGCGATACCGTGGTTGGTGGCCCCTGGCAAGTCAACGGCAGCTTTGAACTTGCGTTTGAACAACCGGCCGGGGAGCTGTTGTTACGTACCTCGGCCCCTCAGCAACCGACAGACCCGCGGCCATTGGGTTTCCAGCTATTGGGCCTGACACTGCATGGCCAAGCCATCGATTTGGCCGCGCCGCTACTATGCCAGCAAGCTCTGGTTGAACTGCCGGCACACGCGTCGTTTGACTTGCTTGACCAAGCCGCCCGGCGTAGCCGGGTACCCCAGAACGTGCGTCTTACCGACACCCGTGGGCCCTGGAGCACGGCCATGGATGCCTTCCTGGCTGACCACGTGGCCGACTATGACCTGGTCATCGCCCACAATAACGTGTTCCGCCCTGCCGTGGTGGCAATGGCAGAGGCACGAAAACAGGGGGTGCCGTCAATTCTCATCCCCCATGCCCATCTGGATGATGATTTCTATCATTTTCCCGACTGGTTTCAAAGTGCACAAGATGCCGGCCTGGTGCTTGCCGCGCCCAAGGCGGCCGCTGATTTTCTGGGCGGGCACGGCTGCAACGTACGCTACCTGCCGGCCGGTTGTGACGCAAGCGAAGCATTTACCGAACAAGACGTCGAGGCATTTCGCCAGGTGTTCCCGTCAACCCGGCCCTTTGTGCTGGTGCTGGGGCGCAAGGCGGGCGCCAAGGGGTACCGGAGAATTATCGAGGCGGTCGAACAATTGAACCACGAAGGGCAAGATTTACAGGTGGTGCTGATCGGCCCGGATGACGATGGTCTTGCCGTAGACTCTGCGCATGCGTGCTACCTTGGGCGCCAGCCGCGCGAGGTGGTGCGGGGCGCATTACTTAGCTGCCAGCTGCTGTGCAATATGAGCACCAGTGAAAGCTTCGGTATTGTTCTGCTTGAGGCCTGGCTGGCCGGGAAAGCAGTGGTTGCCAACCGGCATTGTGCGGCGTTTCACGACATGGCGGTTGACCAGGAAAACGCATTGCTGGTAGCCCCCGATGAGCTGACGGGCGCACTGCGCAGTCTGTTGGCTGACTCTGCTCAAGCGGCTCGTTTGGCGGCTAACGGCCGACAACTGGTTGAGCGTTTCGATTGGGCTCATGTAGCCGCGCAGTTCGTGGATATTTGCGTTCAGCAGACGGAAAAGCAAGCAGAGGCCTTTCCGTCTGTGCTGAAGGCATAGGCGCGTGCCTTTTGATTTTTCGCTGGCCGAGTACACTAAAGGTCTTAAAACGACCTGGAAAACTCTTGGCTTATGGATTATTGGTTAAGTAAACAACTCAACATTACCTTCAGCCCTTACGAAGACCGTTTGATTCTTCGTGCCGAGCGGGGCGAGCATGGTGTGGCCAATGTGTTGTTAACCCGTCGCATGACAATGATTGTGTTGCAGCGTTTGTTGGTTAACCTGACCGAACTGACCGGTTTGCAGAAAACGCCGGCGCAGCACTGGCAAGACGTGCTGCAAATGGCGCATCAGCAGGCCATGCAGGCCAAACGTGACGCGGACAGCGCCCAGGCTGCCGCCCCGGCGCCTGAGCCTTCGCCAGCGTCTGCTGATGACGCCAGCGCTGAAACCGTGCAGCCACCGGCGTTGTATTTGGCCACGGAACTAACCACACGCTTGCAAGACAAACAACTTGCCATTGCGTTTACCGGTTTGCCCATGCCGCAGGCCATGACGCAGCCCAGCACGCACGAACCGGTATTTGCCATGCTGCTGCAGGCCGAGCATATTCACCAGTTGATTGAATTGCTGATCACCAAGGCGCACGAGGCCCAGTGGCATTTGCCCTTAACGCTGCCGTGGCTTGAAAACCCGGCGCGGCCGGAAACGGGTTTGGGTGGGCCGACAGTGCATTAGGTGCTGGTACCGGTTGGGTTGGCATGGTTTCGCTCACCCGCCCTGCCGGTCAGCTTGTCCGGTGCGTGGGTTGACCGTGCCCAGGCGTCAGACCATGCCCCGGCGTCATTGCGACGTTAAACTATTAGCCGCTTTAAAACCGTATTTTTCAAGGAAGTGTCAATGCCCGATATTCAGGTTGTTTCCCGTGAGCGCCACGCTGGCAAGCGTTGGGTGCGCTATGCCTCGTACGCGTTTGCCAGTACTGACGCTGTTGCGCCGCTGGTTATTCAGGAACTGCCCAAGGCGTGCATGATGATGCCGCTGGGTTTTGTGGCGGTAGAAGACAGTTTCATGCCGGTTGCGGTGCAGGGTTTGACGCCGGGTACCAATTTGCTGGTGGCAGCAGATGGCCGTTGGCTGGCAGGTTATGTGCCGGCAGCCTATCGTTCGTACCCGTTTGCACTGGCCAATACGCCCGATGGTCAGCAGGTGCTGACGGTTATCGAAGACAGTGGTTTGTTGTCTGATACTGACGGCGAGCTGTTTTTTGATGAAGACAACCAGCCGTCGCAAGCGGTTAAAGATGTGCTGAATTTTCTGGAGCAGGTGTCGGTGAACCGCCAGGCCACACGCCAGGCCTGTGCGGCGTTGCAAAAGCACAATCTGATCAAACCCTGGCCGATCAATCTGGATACCGAATCAGGCCGGCAAGCGGTCGAGGGGCTTTACACCATTGATGAGGCCGCATTGAACCAGGTGTCGGCCGAGGCGTTGCACGAACTGCGCGATGCCAGTGCCTTGCTGGTGGCCTATTGCCAGATTTTGTCGACCCAGCATTTGCAAAAGCTGGGTGTGTTGCTGCGTGCGCATGCCGCCCAGCAGGCCGCCACCCTTGAAACGCCGGCCGGCGAGCTTGATATTGAGTTTTTGAACGATAGCGACACCATTAATTTTGGTGCGTTGCGTTAAGCGGTTTTTTAATAAACACGGCGGGTTTTGGCAGGGGCTTGAAGGCATGCCAAAACCTGCTTTTCGTTTAGCCGCTTTTAAGGGTCAACATGTTATAGTGAAAAGCTTTTTTAACAAAAAGTTTCTGCTTTCGTTATTGCTTATGTTTCAGGTCGGGCCAACGCCCCTACAGGTTTTTTCATGAAGTCATCCCGTCGTACCGAGTTAGGCGAAGTGCTTTACCGGTTTCGCAAGACGTTCTACAGCCTTGCCGCTTTCAGTTGCGTTATAAATATTCTGGGCCTTGCGCCATCTGTCTACATGTTGCAGGTGTACGACCGGGTGCTGGCCAGTGGCAACAAAACCACCTTGTTGATGCTTACGGTGCTGATTCTGGGCCTGTTTGCGTTGTCGGCCTTGCTTGAATTTGCGCGGTCATCGGTACTGATCCGGGTTGGCAACAAGTTCGACATGGAACTGAACAACCGCGTGTTTACGGCGTCATTCGAACGCAACCTGCGGCGTGCCGGGGGCAACCCGGCGCAATCTATTCAAGACCTTACCAATGTGCGCCAGTTTTTAACCGGCAGCGCGTTGTTTGCGTTTTTCGATGCGCCCTGGACACCTATTTATATTGCGGTGGTGTTTGCCATTCACCCCATGCTGGGTTTCATTACCCTTGGGGGGTCGATAACGCTGTTTGCGCTGGCCTATATCAATAACATCGCCACGCAAAAACCGCTGGCCGAAGCCAACCGCGCGGCGATTTCGGCGGGGGCGTTTGCCAACAATCACCTGCGTAATGCCGAAGCCATTGAATCCATGGGTATGCTGCCGGGCCTGCGCGAACGCTGGTTCAGCCAACATCGCAAGGTGTTGTCGCTGCAAACCCTGGCCTCCGATCGTGCATCCCGCATTAGCTCCGTTAGCCGCTTTGTGCGTATTTCGCTGCAGTCGCTTATTTTGGGGGCGGGTGCGCTGCTGGTTATTGACGGCACCATTACGGCCGGCATGATGATTGTCTGTTCCATTCTGATGGGTAAAGCCTTGGGGCCGGTAGAACTGGCCATCAATACCTGGAAGCAAATGCTGTCAACACGCCAGGCCTATGGTCGTCTTGACGAAATTCTTAAAGATGCGCCGCCCCGTGGCACCAGCCTGACGTTGCCGCGCCCGCGTGGCGACCTGCAACTGACCAGCGTGTATGCCGGTGCGCCCGGTGCCCAGGGCACAATTGTGTCGAACCTGAATTTCGAGGTTAAGTCGGGCGAAGTGGTGGGCATTATTGGCCCGTCGGCCTCGGGCAAGTCAACGCTGGCGCGTTTGCTGGTGGGGGTATGGCCGGCGCGGGTTGGGCATGTGCGCCTTGACGGTGCCGATGTTTACCTGTGGAACAAAGACGAACTGGGCCCGTGCATGGGCTACCTGCCGCAAGACATTGAACTTTTTGAAGGCACGGTGGCCGAAAACATTGCCCGCTTCGGCGAGGTCGATGACGCCAAGGTCATTCTGGCGGCGCAACGTGCCGGTGTGCACGACATGATTTTGCACTTGCCCAAGGGCTATGACACGATTCTGGGTGTTGATGGCGGTTCGCTGTCGGGTGGCCAGAAACAGCGTTTGGGGCTGGCGCGTGCCATTTATGGTGACCCGTCGGTGGTGGTGCTCGACGAGCCCAATTCCAACCTCGACGACGCGGGCGAGGCGGCGCTGGTTCAGACGGTCAACGATCTGAAACAGCGCGGCTCAACGGTCATTATCATTACCCATCGCATGAACATTCTTAACGCGGTCGACAAGCTGCTGGTGATGCGTGACGGCACCATGGTGATGTACGGCCCGCGTGAACAGGTACTTAAAGAATTGCGTCAGCGGCAGGCTCAGGCGGCGGTCGCTGCCCCGGCGCCGGCGGCGTCGCTTCCGGTCGCTTCAAAAGGCCAGGCTTGATATGAATTGGTTGAAAAAGAAAATTAACGCTGAACCCGTCGATGTCTCTGACGATATCGACATGAACTCACGGGCGCCGATCCGTTGGGGGTTGGCGGTTTTGCTGATTGGTTTTGGCGGCTTTGCGCTGTGGGCGGGTTTTGCGCCGCTGGGTGCAGGCATTCCGGCCGAAGGCGTTGTTGTAGTGTCAGGCAACCGTAAAATTGTGCAGCATTTGCAAGGCGGTATGGTTGACGAAATTACGGTCAAAGAGGGTGATCGGGTCAAGGCGGAAGAAGTTTTGTTGCGCCTGAACCCCACGTTGGCTGAAGCCGAGCAACGCGTGGTCAGCGCTCAGTTCATTGTGGCGAAAGCCTCCGAGGCCCGGTTGTTGGCCGAGCGTGACGGCTTGCCTGAAATTGTTTACGACCCCGACTTTGTGGCGCGTTTCAGTGATGATGAACGCTTCCAGAACGCGGTAATGTCGCAAGAGCGTTTGTTCCAGACACGCCGCGAGGCCCTGGAAGGCGAAATTGGCATTTTGCGTGAAAACCAGCGGGGTGCCGAAGCGCAACTCAAGGGTTTGACGCAGGTGCAGGCCAGCCGCAAAACACAAATCAATTTCATCAACCGCGAACTGAAAGGCGTGCGCGAACTGGCCAAAGATGGCTATTTGCCGCGCAACCGCATGTTCGAGCTTGAACGTGATGCCGCCCAACTCGAGGCTGCCCTGTCAAATGATATGGTGGAAGCGGGCCGGGTACGCAACCAGATTGCTGAACTGAAATTACGTGTGTTGCAGCGCAGCCAGGACTACCAAAAAGAAGTGCAGTCGATGCTGTCTGATGTTCAAAAAGAAGCATCCGCCCTGCACGACCGCTTGACGTCGCTGGACTTTACTCTTGCCAATACCCAGATTCGCTCGCCCATTGACGGGGTGGTGCAAAATGTGCAGGTGCATACCGTTGGTGGCGTAATCGGGCCGGGCGCTACCCTGATGGAAGTGGTGCCTGAAGGTGATGCCTACCTGATCCAGGCGCAGGTGCCGGTACAGGCCATTGACCAGCTGCATGTGGGCTTGCCGGTTGACATCACCTTCCCGGCGTTCAACCATGCCAGCACGCCCAATATTCCGGGTACGGTGCTTACCGTGTCGGCCGACCGTCTGGTTGATGAAGCTACCAATATGCCGTATTACCGTGCCCAGGTTGAAGTGACCCCCGAAGGCATGGAGATGCTGAAAGACAACCTGATTCGTGCCGGTATGCCTACATCGGTCATGATCCGCACCGGCGAACGTACAATGCTTAGCTATCTGCTCAAGCCTTTGCTCGAGCGTATCCAGAAGTCCTTCAAGGAGCAATAAGCGTATGCGTGCTGCCGCGACACTTGTCCGTACCGTGGGTTTGCTGGTGCTTTCCGGCAGTGTGGCCGGGGCGGCGTGGGCGCAAACTGCGCCTTCTGGTGCCCTGACCCTGTCGCAAGCCTGGCAGGCTGCCTTGCAAAATGACCCCACCTACAAGGCGGCCATCAGCGAGCGTGAAGCGGGTCAGACCAACCGTGCACAAGGGTTGGCCGGGCTGTTGCCGCAGGTTAATGCGTCATATGGTCGCACCCGTATTCGTGGTGACCTTGAAACGCAAGATATTCGCGGCAACGATGTCAGCGAAGACTTGCGTTATATGTCGGGGGTGAAAGAAATCCGGGCCACGCAGCCGGTATTCAACTGGACACGTATCGCTGAATACCGTCAGGGTCAGGCGCGTGCCGATTACAGCCTTGCGGTGTTTGATACCAAGGCCAAAGATACCTCGGTGCGGTTGCTGAATCGCTATTTCCAGACCTTGCTGTCATTTGAGCAGCTCAAGCTGTCGCAGTCCAAGCTGGATGCCAATGAAAAACAGGTGGTTGCCGCGCAGCGCCGGTTTGACGGCGGTGAAGGCACGGTAACCGACGTCTACGAGGCAAAGTCACGCCGTGATTTGTCGCGTGCCGATGTCATCCAGGCTGAAGATGCCCTGGTGGTGGCCCGACGCGAACTGCAGGAAATGCTGGGCAGTTCACCTGTTGAACTCACCACCTTGTCGGCCGATTTCAAGCCGCGCCCATTGCAGCCGGCTACCCAGGCCGAATGGCTGGCCATGGCCATGGCCGCCAACGGCGAAGTGCGTGCCGGTGCTGAAGGCGTACGCATTACCAGCCAGGAAATTGATCGTGCTTTTGGCGGGCATTTGCCCACGGTTGACCTGGTGGCGTCGCGGCGCGACGTCAGCAACGAAACCATTTCTACCCGCAATCAAGACAGCGACACCACCTCGGTGGGTATTCAGGTGAACCTGCCAGTGTTCAGCGGTGGGCTGACCAGCGCACAGGTGACACAGGCGCGCCACAATCGTGATCGTGCCTCTGAAGAACTGGCGGCAACCCGCGAACGTATTGCCGTCGAGGTCACGCGCCAGTACCAGGCCGTGGTCAGTGGTGCGCAACGTATCGGTGCGCTTGAAGTGGCGGTGGCTTCGAACAAGGCCGCACTGCTGGCCGTTGAAAAAAGCTTCGAGGCCGGCACCCGCAGCATTATTGACATTCTTGATTCACAAGACCGGTTTTACCGTTCGCAACTTGACCTTGCCCAGGCGCGTCTGGAATACGTGCTGGCACGCCTGACACTGTCGGGGGTGGCCAACACACTTGATGCCAGCACCATTGATGCGGCCAGCATGGCGTTTTTCGGGCCCGAAACCGTGCGTCTTGATGACAT
>JBAYOZ010000083.1:0-7644 GCA_041677965.1 Pusillimonas sp. | reverse complement strand
TGCCGTCAACGCGCTGGTAACAGATGCCAACATGTTGTCGGCTGCCGCCATCGAGGGCCGTTTGGCCACGCGCGCCGACGCGACACGTCATCAGGGGGATTTCCGCAAGATTGTCGAAGGTGTCAATACGACCCTGGATAACGTTGTTGATCCCATCAATGATGTACGCCGCGTGATGGCAGCGATGGAGCAGGGCGACATGACCCAGACCATCACCGCCAATTACAGGGGTGACTTTGATGCGCTGAAACAAGCCATCAACAATACGATTGAAAAACTGGCAGATACCGTGGGGCAGATCAATGTGGCGGCTGATGCCCTGAACAATGCGGCTGCCCAGGTGTCTGCAACCGCCCAGTCGCTCAGCCAGTCTTCATCCGAGCAGGCTGCTTCGGTCGAGGAAACCACGGCCTCCATGGAGCAAATGACGGCCAGCATCGATCAGAATTCCGAAAATGCCAAAGTGACTGACGGTATGGCAACATCGACAGCGCGTCAGGCCGAGGAAGGCGGTAATTCAGTTAAAGAAACTGTTCAGGCCATGAAGCAGATTGCTGACAAGATCGGCATTATTGACGACATCGCTTACCAGACGAATCTGTTGGCATTGAACGCTGCCATTGAGGCCGCACGTGCCGGTGAGCATGGCAAGGGTTTTGCCGTTGTTGCCGCTGAGGTGCGCAAGCTTGCTGAACGCAGCCAGGTTGCTGCCCAGGAAATCAGCCAGGTTGCATCCAGCTCGGTCAATTTGGCTGAAAAAGCTGGTCAGTTGCTCAATGAAATCGTACCGGCTATTCGTAAAACGTCTGATCTGGTGCAGGAAATTGCCGCATCAAGCCAGGAGCAAAGTCAAGGCGTTGGCCAGATCAACGGGGCTATGGGGCAGTTGAATACGGCAACACAGCAGAACGCCTCGGCGTCTGAAGAGTTGGCTGCAACGGCTGAAGAAATGGGTGGTCAGGCCGGTCAGTTGCAAGAGCTCATGAGCTTTTTCCAGATTGAGTCAGGTGGTCGCACTCAGGTTGCTGTTGCAGCCCCAAAATCATCGGGCAGGGGGGGGGTAGCGCATGGGCCGTCGGGTGGACAGGGTACAGGCAAGCAACCTGCATTAACCTTGGATGAGCAAGATTTCGAGCGTTACTGATTCTGAAAACCACCCCGAGGATTTCCCCTTATGCATCAGTCAAACCCGTTGTCACGCGGCGCGGGTGCCGCCGCCCAGGCCAGCCAGGCCAGCCAGGGCGGCGACACCCATCAGTATCTTACGTTCAATGTCGGCAGCGAAATGTTCGCTGTCGGTATTCTTAACGTCAAGGAAATTATCGAGTACGACAACCTGACCGCCATCCCTATGATGCCCAACTTCATTCGCGGGGTTATCAACTTGCGTGGTGCTGTTGTGCCTGTCATTGATCTTGGCGCAAGGTTTAGCGGCACAGTGTCATCAGTACAGCGTCGCACTTGTATCGTGATCGTTGAGGTTACGCAGAACGACGAAAAGCATGACCTCGGTGTCATGGTTGATGCGGTCGTCGAAGTGCTTGAAATTCCTGCCGCAGATATCGAGCCTGCCCCGTCATTCGGGGCACAGATTCGTGCCGACTTTATTGCCGGCATGGGAAAAATCACAGGCAAGTTTGTGATTATTCTTGACATCCAGCGCGTGTTGTCAGTCGAGGAAATGGTGCTGCTGACCCAGCTTGGTCAAAGCGGTCAGGATAGTACGCATATCGCATGAAAGACCCTGGCATCACCGATGCAGAGTTTGCGCGTTTTCAGCGGCTGATTCACGAGATCGCCGGGATCAGCCTTGCCGACTCAAAGAAAGTGCTGCTGGTGGGGCGGTTGGGAAAGCGTCTTCGTACACTGGGTTTGACTTCATTTACTCAGTATGAACACGTGGTTTCCGATAAAAAAAATGCGCAAGAGCGGCAGATCATGGTGGATCTCCTGACCACCAATGAAACGTATTTTTTTCGTGAGCCAGCACATTTTGATTATTTGCGATCCGTTATTCTGCCGCAGCATCCGCAAAATCAACCCTTGAATATCTGGAGTGCAGCCGCGTCAACGGGCGAGGAAATCTATACCCTGGCGATGGTTCTGTCTGACTGTCTTGGCGTGAATGGCGACTGGAATATCCTTGGGTCAGATATCAGCAGCAGGGTACTCGAGGTTGCGCGGCGGGGCCATTACTGGGTTGACCGCACCCGGGGTTTGCCGGTTGAGTATCGTCATAAATATTGCCTCAAAGGGGTGCGAAGCCAGGAAGGCAGTTTTCTGGTCGCCCCTGAGCTGCGTCGTCATACGCGTTTCATGCAGGTCAACCTGAATACGTCGTTGCCCGACATCGGACGCTTTCATGTGATTTTTCTGCGTAACGTAATGATCTATTTTGACAATGCCACCAAACGGGAAGTCGTGGCCCGCCTTGTACAAAAGCTGCATCCAGGCGGTTATCTGATCGTGGGCCATTCCGAGAGCCTGAACGGGGTCAGTGATGCGGTAACACTGGTTCGTCCAACGATCTATCGTTTGCCGGTGGACTCGAAGCGGATGGCAATGCAGTGACCAGAATCAAAGTGATCGTTGTCGATGACTCGGCCGTTGTTCGCCAGGTTAATCGGGAAACCCTGTCGCGTGAGTCCGACATTGAAGTCATTGCCGTGTGTCCGGATCCTGTGGCTGCACTTGAAAAAATGCGGGTTCAATGGCCTGACGTTATCGTTACAGACATTGAAATGCCTCGCATGGATGGCATTGCGTTCATCAAGAAGGTTATGGCAGAGCGCCCGACACCAACCGTGGTTTGCTCGTCCTTGACCGAAGCGGGGGCCGCCACGACCATTGAGGCCCTGGCAGCGGGTGCCTTGACGATCATTACCAAGCCCAAGCTGGGTGTAAAACAGTTTTTGCAAGACGCCGGCGATGACCTGGTCACGGCAGTGCGTGCGGCGGCACGAGCGAATATGGGGCGAGTGCGTACGGCCCGGCCTGTCGTGCCTGAGCCGGTTCATTCCCCGGCCGCGGTTGGGCGGTCATCCGGATCTGCAATGACGAGCGCGGGTGCGTTGCATGACACGACTGACAAAGTGGTTGCCGTGGGTACCTCGACGGGGGGGACCCAGGCACTTGAGGCTGTCTTGACCCGGCTGCCACGCACCACGACTGGCATTGTGGTTGTCCAGCACATGCCCGAGAAATTTACAGCCATGTTCGCCGAGCGCCTTGATGGTCTGTGTGCCATGGAAGTTCGTGAGGCAAAGGATGGGGATCGTGTGTTGCCGGGGGTTGTGCTGATCGCGCCAGGAGGGCGGCACATGCTATTGCAGCGCAGTGGCGCCCAGTACCGTGTTCAGGTCAGGGATGGCCCCTTGGTGAATCGTCACAAACCGTCTGTAGATGTGCTGTTCCGATCCGTTGCCCAGATTGCAGGGCGAAATGCCTTGGGCATCATCATGACGGGTATGGGCGATGATGGTGCCCGGGGCCTCAAAGAAATGCGCAATGCCCAGGCGCAAACGATTGCCGAGGACGAGTCAACTTGTGTCGTTTTCGGGATGCCCAAGGCCGCCATAGATATGGGTGCAGCCGCAAAGGTTGTCCCGCTTGACCGAATTGCCCAGGAGATCATCAGTTATGGGGCTTGAATCAACACAGTCAGGCCGCATTGCGGTTTCTGCCATGGCGTCGCCAGGGTTGACCGATGGCGCTCAAGGGCGAGCCCTTGAGCGTTCGGCACGTATCATCAATCCAGGTGGCTGGGCTGTTGATGGCGAACGCGCTATCGCGACCTTGCTTGGGTCTTGTGTGGCAGTCTGTCTGTATGATCCGAAACTGCGTCTTGCGGGCATGAATCATTTCTTGCTGCCGACAGGTAACCGACGCGATATTAACGATGCCGACGTTGTTTTGCATGGGGATTACGCGATGGATGTCCTGCGCAACGCCATGCTTGCGCGGGGGGCGTCTTACAAGCGACTGGTCGCCAAGGCATTTGGCGGTGGCAATGTGGTGAACTCCATCAAGATGGCGATTGGTACACGCAATGCAGAGTTTGCGCGTCAGTGGCTGGAGCGTGAGCGTATTCCGCTGCTGGCCGAAGATCTCGGCGGAGTCTGGTCTCGCAAGGTGGTTATTGACCCTGTCACTGGTCATGCGTTTTGTCGTCGTAGTCCGATCAATCAAATCGATGCGGCGGCTGTCGTCAAGGCAGAAAGCGCCTACGAGCAAGCGTTGCTGGGGCAAAATTCGGGGGCGTCGGCTTCCGGGAAGAAAATCGAGCTTTTCTGATCATTCGGTTCGTTTTGTGGTGAAGTCGCTACAATGACCCGAATGTCCTGATTCTGGATGTTGCTAATCCACACTTTAAATACGGAGAACACCATGGGTTTTTTCAGCACAATTCTTGAAAAGCTGGGCTTTGGCAAAGAGGCCCAGGCGGCAACTGCCGCAGATGCCGCGGCAGATACGGCAACAGCGCCAGCCGAAGGTGCTGCAGCACCGGCCGCTGCGCCGGTGGCTGTTGTTGACGTGGTTGCCCAGCTTGAACAGCGCGCTGCGGCCAACCCCCAGAAGCTGAACTGGAAAACGTCAATTGTTGATTTGCTCAAGTTGCTTGATATTGACAGTAGCCTGGCGGCTCGCAAGGAACTGGCGACCGAGTTGGGGTGTCCTGCAAACCTGATGTCGGACTCTGCCCAAATGAACATGTGGTTGCATAAAGCTGTTTTGGCACGTGTTGCGGCCAATGGTGGCAACGTTCCTGCCGATTTGCTTGACTGACGTTTGCCGTAATTTGCACTGTGGCGAAAACCGTTTTGTCACAGTGGGTTTGCTGCACGTTTACCGGGGCATTTCCCGGTAAACGTGGGTTGTTCGTGCGTTACCCGTGGGTCACTGCAAAAATGCGGTCGAACATTGCAGCATCCACGACATCTGACCCCTGCTCGCGCATGTAGGCCCAAACCGGGCGCCACCTTTCGGCATCCGGGCGTACCGGCGACACAAAGCGCGTCAGCGTGTCGTTGACCATTGCCACGGTCAGGGGTGTCGGTTCGGCGTTGCCGGCGCGGCACCACAGGTCCAGGGCGGCCTTGGGGTCGGCCTGAAGCGTCGGTACGGCGTCATTCAAATACGTTACCAGTGTCGCCAGTGCCTGTTTCACGTCTGCGCTGGCATTGCGGTCGGCAATCAGCTCCAGTGCCGAAAAACCAGGCACATCGCCATCAGAGGTGCGGCACATGTCAACAGGCAGCCCCAGATGACGTGCGTGTACCCCTTCAATATTGGCGAAGGCAAGCCACGCCGCATCGGCACCCTTGCTCAAGTTTTCAACATGGTCGAACCCGGCTTCGTAAACAGAGATTTGTTCAGGGTTGACCACTACGTTTTGCTTGCGCATCCAGCCGGTCAAGATGTTGCGGCACAGGCCATCTGTTACCGGGTTGGATACGGGTGACGCTACTCGGATGCTGCCGCCTGACTTGAGGCGGGCTTGTGCGTCGTGGGTGATCAGTACGCCACCATCGGTGTGGAAGAATGTGCCCAGAGATTGCAGTGCAACAGCGCCACCGTGTTTCTCCAGCAAATGCAGGGGTTCGTTAACAACGGCCTGTACCTCACCTTTGGCCAAGGCCTCAAAACCGTCATAGTGGTCATCGGGGGCGATCAGTTCAATGGCAAGGGCACCGTCGGCGCGGGCTTTTTCTTGTGCGTAAATCAGGGGCAAATGATCGGGGTTGAGGTACCACTCGAGGGCGATACGAATAGTGTGTGGCGCTGTGGTTTGTGGCATTGGAATTTCGCTGAAGTAAAGATGGAAAAATCGGGCCTGTTTTCGGGTGCCGTACGGGTTTCAAATGTTGCGTAAGCGCAAACAGCGCGGTGCATCGCTTCACCCCAAAAGGTCACAGTGCAAATGATAGTTTATAGTACGGATTCAGGGTTCAGGGTTCAGGGTTCGGCGGGGCGTGCATCTTCAGGGCTCGCGATGTCCTGGCTCATCCAGTGGTACAACCCCGTCACCCAGCTTTCGGCGGGCAGGCCAGAGTCGGCGGCAATACGGTCGGCTCGTATGTAAAGCTCGTTGAAATCAATTGACGGGGGCTCTTTAAATGCAATCGCCACGATATTGCCATCGTGCACCTCGGGCAACCAGGCGACAGCAGGAAAGGCATTTTCGATCATCCGGATATGTTCAAGGTGTTCCGGCCAGTCGCAATACAGGTTTATTGTCATAATGCCGGTGCGAGACAGGCAGTCTGCGCAGGCCGCGTAGAACGCATCAGAGCTGAGAACCGGGCTGTGCGCTTTTGCATCGTATAAGTCAACCTGCAAAATATCAATTGAACGGCGTCGTGAAACGTCTGTGATGTAATCTGCCGCATCCATGTTCAGAACCTGCAGCCGTTCATCGTTTACAGGCAGCGCGAAGTCGTTTCGACAGGCCTGGATAACGTTCGGGTTGAGCTCGACCGCAGTAACTCTTGCGGGTGCAAGGTAGTGGTAGCAAAATTTTGTCAGTGCGGCTGCGCCCAGACCAAGCTGGACAATATGTGTGGCATTGTCACGAAACAGCAGCCACATCATCATCTGTTGAACGTATTCCAGTTCGATTGTATTGGGCTGGTCAATGCGCATAACGCCTTGCACGGCGGTTGTACCAAAATGCATGACGCGCATGCCTTCGAATTCCAGGATATTTACCATGATTAAGCGCCTTGTTTCTTGCGGATATTACTCCACTGCAATGCAACGGTTTAATCCATACAAGCTCTACTACTTCCGGTTCCCCTGATGCTTTCCCGATTTCCTGTTTTAAAAGAAGAAATGATTTTCAGTGCTGTCCGTGCGCAGGGTGCGGGTGGTCAGAATGTCAATAAGGTTTCAAGTGCCATCTATCTGCGCTTTTCGATTCCGGACTCGTCATTGCCTGTTGAAATCAAACAGCGTTTGCTTGCCTTGCGTGACCAGCGTATTACCGGCGACGGGGTTGTCGTGATCAAGGCGCAAGGCAGTCGCAGCCAGGAACAAAACAAGCTTGAAGCGATTGCGCGCTTGCAGGCCTTGGTTGACAGCGTATCGACACCGCTCAAGGCACGCAAGGCCACCCGGCCCACGTTGGGTTCGAAACGTCGCCGGCTGGAAGGAAAATCCGTTCGCGGCCAGGTGAAGCAGTTGCGGGGCAGGGTGCGAAACGGTGATGGGTAGTCCTCTGGTTTCAACTAAAATGCGGCCTGCCGGCCTGTCGTTGACACGCCGCACCACACGGACTCTTCATGAAAAAAACTGATCTCGAAAAAAACAAAGCCCTGAAAATCATGGGCAAGCTCAATGCCAGCCTGCCTCCCGGGCGTTTTGCCGGTGCGGCTGGCATCCCTGACCGGCGCGAACAACGGCGCCTGGATCAGGCGGCCGGCCTGGTGTCGTTCCCCGTCAAGTTGCAGCAGTCAACGATTACCGCCCTGCACGACAAGGCACAAGCCGACGGTGTGCCGGTCAACGAGCTGATCAACACGCTGTTGACCAATGCGCTGAAAGGCTAGCCTATGCAGATATGGGTTGACGCTGACGCCTGCCCGGTGGTCATCAAGGACATCTTGTACCGGGCGGCACAGCGTTGGCAGCGGCCTTTGACTCTGG
>JBAYOZ010000082.1:0-7865 GCA_041677965.1 Pusillimonas sp. | reverse complement strand
TTCATACCGGCTGTGCTTCTGCGAGCACCTTGACCCGGAACTTCGGCGGCAGGTCGCCAGGCGTCAGCAAATCGACGTCAACGCCGAGCAGCGATTTCAGTTCTTCTTGCAAATCGCCCAAGTCCAACAACGTGGCACCGGGCAGCGCGTCAACCAGCAGGTCAAGGTCGCTGCCATCCCGGTCGGTGCCATGCAGCACCGAACCGAAGACGCGTGGGTTCGCTGTTCGGCAACGGGCCACCGCTTCGCGCACAGCGCTTCGCTTTATGTCGAGCACAACGGACGGTCGCATGGGCATCCTTTCTTATCGAAACTCGTTGAAATGATATGCGGATAAAAATAGAGTTTCAAGAACTATTTTTGAGAATTGCAATGCCTTGATTTCCCGTGCTGCGAACGCCTTGCGTGGCCATGGGCAATCCGTTGATGACGGCCTGTTGCAGTACCTGTCGCCGCTGGGCTGGGAGCACATCAACCTGACCGGCGATTACCTGGATGACGAGCATTTTCGTGGCCTGCAAGTCGCCATGATGAAAAAATTGGCTTTTCACCCTCTACGACAAGGACGAAATGGCTGACTTGAATCCCGACGAGAAGAAGGTGCGGAAGACTATGTTGAAAGTAGAATTGGAGGCAAGGATTATCGCGTGGCACCTTCAATTGAAAACTCAAAGGTATCCCTGAGCAGCGGCTGTATTTCAACCTTGCGCCCAATTTTCGTCCCGTCGTCAAAACGTTTCGGGTCAATAATGGCAAAGCCCCAAAACCCCAGAAAACGATCAATGAAGCGTGACTCGATCATTGATTCAAGCAAAGCCTCTGGCAGAACGTAATCGTCGGGCGGAAACGCTGACAGCACATCAGGAAATGCCGTCAACATGTCATCGGTTAACTGGTCAACACTGGCATGGCTTTGTAGACGCCACAGCATGAAAAGCCAGAAGGTTCTCAGGTCAACGTCGTATCCCCACCGATCCAGGTAAGCCCAGTTATAGCCGGTCACCGCCGCTTCCAGCATGGGCTTGAAAAAGGCATGAATGCCCTGGCGATGATACGTTTTCAGGGCCGTTTTCTTGACATGATAACGACCTGCACGTCGGTAAATGATGCCGGCAATGTCTGCCAGGATACGGGCGTAGTGCAGCGCGTTGAACTTGTCTTCATTTGCGCCGGCATATTCATTGATGCAGATTGATACCGGAAACTTCGCTACAGCAAATTCGGGAAATAAATCGCTGGCACGTTTGACCAGTGACACAGGCAAGTTACCTTTGCTGGTGGCCTTGAACGACCCGTCACCTTGAAGTGCCTCATCCAGAATCAGCGTCAGGTAGCGCATCACCGGGCTACCTGAAAGATCAATGGGCGTTTTCACGGTAACCCACGCCAGGTCGTGAAACGGCGCGTACAACCAATTGGCCATCTGTGTTGGCGTCAAGCCAAAAAAATCAGGATTGGGACGATTGTTGAAATCGCTCATTCTGCTGTCCAGAACAACATTGAGTTCATCCAGCGTCAAGTCCGGATTCATGGCAAGAATTTGCTCAAGATCATCAACGATATCGATCTGTTTTTTCACGTTACTGTCAATACAGCAGTGCTTGTACTTCTTGCCGCTGCCGCATGGGCAAGGGTCATTTCGTCCGGGTTTCATATCGAGTATTTTCAGGTGTGCGGATTTAACGATTCTGGAACTTCAATCCTGAAGCAATCATACAGAAAATGAATGCTTACCGAAGCAACCGGTGAATCACCTCAGCGTGCTGTGGGTAATCGGCCAATAGTTGCGCCCCATCGGCCAATTCAAATTCAGGAAACTCAAACCCTGGTGCAACGGTACAACCCACCAGGGCAAAACTGTCCGGGTTTTCCAGTTCGGCGGCAAACCAGCAGCCTGCCGGCACGACGGCTTGATACACGCAGCCAGGCTGCTCAAGTGCGGGCCCCAATACGTGCGTGACCAGTTCTTTGGACGGCATCAGCACCTGCACCTTCAATGGGCTGCCGGCATAAAAGTGCCAGGCTTCGTCTGACGCAATACGGTGCCAGGCGGACCAGGCACCGCTTTCAAGCAAATAATAAATGGCTGTTGAACTGGCGCGTTGCTCACCATCGATGGTGCGTGTAACCGTATCGGCCGCACGATAGCTTTCGGTGTAAAAGCCCCCTTCCGGATGGGGCTTGAGGTTCAGGTGTTCAACCAGCCTGGCCACGTCGGCCTGGTAAGGACGTTGATTATGAGTTGTCATACATTGAAGCCTTCACCAAGACACTACTGCCCGGCTCACCAGTGGAAATTGAGTCTAACATGCAGGAAAACGGCACTACATCGTGCCAAACCAAAACCCAAGACAAAAACACAAATCCCCAAACCCGTTGCCATTGCAGGCACCCCACCGAACAGGATCAAAACCATGCCCCACAGCCCAGACACCATCCTGAACTTCTGGTTCACCGAACTCGAGCCCAAAGACTGGTTCGACAAAAACACCGCCCTGGATGCCCTGATCCGCGAGCGCTTCAGCGAAGTGCACCGTCAGGCCCGGCACTGCGAACTTTACGCCTGGCGTGCAACCCCGCAAGGCCGACTGGCCGAAATCATTATTCTGGACCAATTCCCCCGCAACATGTTTCGCGGTGACCCCCGGTCTTTCGCCACCGACCCACTGGCACTTGCCCTCGCCCAAGAAGCTGTCGCCAGCAAAACCGACCAGTCATTGCCCGTTCAACAACGCGCCTTCCTGTACATGCCCTTCATGCACAGCGAATCACTGGCCATCCACCACGTGGCAATGGCTGTGTTCAACCAGCCCGGTCTTGAAAACAATCTTGCTTATGAAATCAGGCACAAGGACATTATTGAGCGATTCGGCCGCTACCCTCATCGCAACGAAATTCTGGGCCGAACATCAACTGCAGAAGAAATGGAATTTCTCAAGCAGCCCGGATCAGGCTTCTGATCGCCCATGAGCCCTAGCGCTCTGTTTTCGGTTCGATGAAGATCTGGCCCGACGAATTGATACGGACAACCATGGCGAAGGGTTGAAGGGCGTCACCTTCTTGCTCGGGTTCGATGTCACCGGCCAGTTCAAACCGTAGCGTAATCACTTCCCGGGTCTCTGTTTCGACAGTGACTCGTGGATTCAACAACCGTTTCTCGTAGCCGGCTACCTGCCGAACGATGGCTTCGGATAACGATTCGCTCGTACCAACGGCGACGAGCTGCAACAACGCCCAGACCTTTATATTTATGGAAGAGGTTTCCCTGACCTACGAAACAATCATTGAAACCTTTACGCCCGACGGTATCGAAGCGCAGGATTCGTGGAATTCACCCAAATCCTGACGCTTTTCCAACCCGGTTTTGCCGGGCGATGGGCCTGATCCACCGGGGGTGTCAGGCCTTTCATATCCCCTGCATCAAAGCCCTCAGAAGGGGGTAAACGGCATCAGGCTGCTAACCGCCCGCTGTACGTTTCAAGCACCGCCAACGCCACCGTCAGCAACGAACATGGAACACCGGCGGCCTGGGCCCGATGCACCATGTCGCCCACCAGATGTTCCCCCTCGATGGGCAGCCCGGCCCGCATATCGCGGTACATCGAAGAATTGAATGATGAATTGGGGTTGGTCAGTACGCGCTGATAGCCCGCCACCGCCTGCGGATGCATCGGGTGCCCCGCTGCCTGTGCGGTTTCTGTGCACTCATGGAACAACTGCAACGCAATATCACCACCGTCGCGGCTACGCATGTATTCACCCACCGTGCCCTGCAACAGACAATTGGCAGCCCCCAGCGACGCCATGCGGCAGAACTTGTCCCACATATCGTCAATAACCCGCTCGCTAAGCCCGGCCTCAATGCCGGCACCCGACAACACCTGCCATACCTGCTGTGCGAATTCGGCCTGGCCTGGCGAGCGCGCACCAACCGTAATGCTGCTGTAGGCATTGGCAACATGCACATGCGCCGGATCGGCCAGCGTGGCGATCGTCATGGCAATGCCACCCAGCACCCGGTGGGCACCAAACGCTTCATCCAGCGCGTCCAGATGACGTAAACCGTTCATCAATGGCAAGAACCAGGTCTGTGGCCCAACGGCCGCCTGCACATCGGCGATGACACCGCCCAGGGCATACGCCTTGTTGGTCAGGATCACCAGGTCATACCCCGGCTGCAGATCGCCAGCCACAACCGTGCGCGGCGTGAAGGTGTATTCACCTGCGGGAGTAACCACCGTCAGCCCCCCGGCATCCAGTTGCGCCTTGCGCGCCGGGCGTACCAAAAACTGCACATCAACCCCCGCCCGATGCAAACTCGAGCCGAACAAGCCGCCAACCGCGCCCGCACCAACAATCAGGATTTTCATGGTTCTACCTTTATAAACAGAAATAAACAAAGCCCCGAGTCCGGAAACGAGACGATTTCAAGGCCACGCCAAGGCAGTACGTTCTGGTACACCCAGGCTGACAGGATTGAAGTGTATGAAAATTCAGCACGCCCTATGCCGGTTTCCCTGAACTGGTTTTACCCGGAAGCAGAACTTCAGCGAATAAGTTTATTACTACAAGAAATATAAAAACAATTTTTCATGAAAATTCACTTTAAACCGTATAACATATCGCCATTAGTTCTATAAAACCAAATCTTTATCGTTTCTTGTTATTAACAAATAACGCATTCAGCATAAACGAAGCATCTTCAAACCATTCAAGAATCATCATGTCCACCTCACAAACCTTGCCCGGATCGACCGGTTCTGTCGGTCTGAACATCAAGCCTCTTGCCATCGCGCTGCTCATTGCGCTGGCGGGCATTTTTTACATTGCCGAAACTGTCAGCGGTCGCCAGGCCGGCCTTTGGGTTATTGGCATTTTGCTGGGTGTCACGCTTTACCATTCGTCGTTCGGTTTCACCTCGGCATGGCGTGTTTTCTTGTCGGATCGTCAAGGGGCCGGCCTGCGCGCGCAAATGCTGATGCTTGCCGCGGGCGTCGTCCTGTTCTTTCCGTTCCTTGCGCAAGGCACACTGGCTGGACAGGCTGTCAACGGCTTTGTTTCGCCACCCGGGCTTTCAGTCGTGCTGGGGGCATTCATTTTCGGCATTGGCATGCAGCTGGGCGGCGGTTGCGCCTCGGGCACACTGTTCGCTGTCGGTGGCGGCAGCACCCGCATGATCATCACGCTGCTGTTTTTCATTGTGGGGTCAGTTATCGGGGCCTGGCTCTTTCCGTGGTGGGGTAATTTGCCCGCCCTGGCACCAATGTCCATGGTGAAATCCTGGGGGCTGTGGCCTGCCTTGCTGTCAAATCTGGCCGTATTCGCCCTGATCTACTGGCTGACCATCATCCTGGAAAAACGTCGTCATGGCCAGCTTGTCAGCCATGCCGCTTCTACCGGCAAGCGCAATTCGCTGCTGCGTGGCCCCTGGCCCCTGGTCTGGGGGGCCATCGCCCTGGTTATCCTGAACTTTGCCACTCTGGCGCTGGCCGGACGCCCTTGGGGCATCACGTCGGCCTTTGCCCTGTGGGGGGCCAAAACCCTGGCCTTCTTTGACCTTGCCCAACCAGATCAATGGGCATTCTGGTCTGCAAACCCCGCCCCTCTGAGCCAGCCAATTGCAAACGACATCACCTCGGTAATGGACATCGGGCTGGTACTGGGTGCCATGGGCGCGGCAGCCGTGGCGGGCAAATTTGCCCCTGTCTGGAAACTGCCCGCACGATCGCTGGCCGCTGCCATTGTTGGCGGGTTGTTACTGGGTATTGGTGCGCGCATGGCGTTCGGTTGCAATATCGGTGCCTACTTCAGTGGCATATTGTCAGGCAGCTTGCACGCCTGGCTGTGGGTACCAGCCGCATTTGCCGGTAATGCCGTCGGTATTGGCCTGCGTCCGTTATTTGGTCTGGCCAACGAAAAGACCCCGCGACTGACAGCGTGCTAGTACCGAACGATAGAAATCAATTGAATTAGGTCATATAAACCACTAATTTATTTGTTGATTTTTAAATTAATTTGCTATGATCAGCAGCATCGTGAATTGCTGGATCTCACATGCTGCTAAAGTCAATTTTTTCCCGTTTTCGTGCTTTCGCCGGGGCCTGCGCACTGGTTGCCGCCTTTGCCCCGGTCGCTCAAGCCGACACCATGCAATCTGAATCGGTCTTCGTCCAGGACCTGTCCAGCGCCTCGGTGCTGTATGACAAAAACAGCGAAGACGTCCGCCCTATTGCCTCAATCACCAAGCTCATGACGGCGCTGCTCGTGGCAGAATCAGGCCTGCCCCTGCAGCAAGCCTTGTCAATCAGCAACGACGACATTGACCGCCTGCGCAATTCGCGTTCTCGTTTGGCGGTGGGAACACAACTGACCCGCGCCGAAATGCTGCACCTTGCCTTGATGTCGTCAGAAAACCGTGCCGCCCATGCCCTGGGCCGTCACTACCCGGGTGGCATGCTGGCCTTTGTGCGTGCCATGAACGACAAGGCCCGCGCACTGGGCATGCGCCATACCCGGTTTGTCGACCCCACCGGCTTGTCGGCTGACAACGTGTCAACACCGCGCGATCTGGTCAAGTTGCTGCGTGCAGTAAACGAACACCCGGTAATCCAGCGCTATACCGTCAGCGACCAGCACAATGTCACGCTTAAAAGCGGGCGTCAACTGGTCTACAACAACACCAACCGCCTGGTTAAAAACAACGACTGGGACATCAACATTTCAAAAACCGGCTTCATCAACGAAGCCGGGCTGTGCCTGGTCATGGTTACCCGCATCGATAATCGCGACGTTGCCATGGTGTTCCTGAATTCGCAAGGGCGCTATTCGCGCATTGGCGATGCTGTGAGGGTACGCAACTACGTTGAAAAACACCTTAACCTGGCCATGCTGAAGTAAACCATGTGCATTGCCTATCTGGCGCTGCAGTCACATGCCGACTGGCCACTGTTTCTTGCGGCCAACCGCGACGAATTCCATGCCCGACCGGCTCGCCCTGCGGCCCCTTGGGGCGACCACCCCGACGTCATTGCCGGCATTGACGAGCAGGCCGGTGGTACCTGGCTTGGCGTGACGCGACAAGGCCGGTTTGCTGTCCTGACCAACTACCGCGACCTGAACCTGCCTGGGCCGGCCAACCCGGTGTCACGCGGCGAGCTGGTCAAGAACTTTCTGACAGGTAACGACAGCATTGCCGAATACGCGTCGAACGCAGCACGGCGTGGTGACCAATACGCCGGTTTCAACCTGATTGTGGGCGATTCACGGCAAGCCAGCTACATTGGAAACCAGGCTGCCGAACCCCGCGTGGCACACACGCTGTCACCAGGACGGTATGTGGTGTCGAACCACCTGCTTGACACTGCCTGGCCCAAGACCGAACGCCTGCGCGAGGTGCTGAATAATTTTCCGGTTGACCACCTTGAACGCTCGGTAAATCGCGTATTTGAACTGCTGAAAGATGACAGGCAGGCCCCTGACCACGAGCTGCCCCAAACCGGGCTGCCCCTGGAAAAAGAGCGCCTGCTCAGCAGCCCGTTCATCATCAGCCCTGATTACGGTACGCGCTGCTCAACCGTGCTTGCCATTCATAGAAGCGGGCGCGCGCTGTTCAGCGAACTGACCTACGACCGTGATGGCCAGCCTCTTGAGCGTCATGACTGGCCCTGGCAACTGACCGGCTGACCCGCGTTAATGCAGCGTGGTACCCGGTGGCGGTATCGTATCGATGTTGTCGTCGGGGTCGCATGACTTTTCTTTAAGCGTGCCAATGGCTTGTTTCCAGCTGCGTGCGGGTACATAGGTTTGCAGCCGATGCACGGCTTGCTCAACCAGCGCCGGATGCAGCTCGTGACCAACCCCCGAGG
>JBAYOZ010000081.1:0-7993 GCA_041677965.1 Pusillimonas sp. | reverse complement strand
TTCAGACCTCGGCCGCGTACAGCACCTCAAACAGCTGAACCCCAACCTTGTCATTGGTGTGGGTGGCTGCGTAGCCAGCCAGGAAGGCGACGTCATCGTACAGAGGGCTCCCTACGTCGATGTGGTATTCGGCCCTCAAACCCTGCACCGCCTGCGCAGCTTATCGAAAAGCGCCGCCAGACCGGTCGTTCGCAGGTTGACATCAGCTTCCCTGAAATTGAAAAATTCGATGCGCTGCCACCCGCACGCATTGATGGCCCGACGGCTTTTGTATCAATCATGGAAGGCTGCAGCAAATACTGCACGTTCTGTGTGGTGCCCTATACCCGGGGCGAAGAAATCTCGCGCCCGTTCGACGATGTGCTTACCGAAGTGGCCGACCTGGCCGACCAGGGGGTCAAAGAAATTACCCTGCTCGGGCAAAACGTCAATGCCTATCGCGGCCCTATGGGCGACACCAGCGAAATCGCCGACTTCGCCATGCTGCTCGAATATATTCACGACATGCCCGGCATCGAACGTATTCGCTACACCACGTCGCACCCGAAAGAAATGACCTCACGCCTTATCGAGGCACACGGCAACCTGCCCAAACTGGTCCCCTTCCTGCACCTGCCCGTCCAGGCCGGCAGCGACCGCATCCTGGCGGCCATGAAACGCGGCTACACCGGCATTGAATTCAAATCCATCGTACGACGGCTGCGTGCAGCGCGGCCCGGAATGACGCTATCGTCCGACTTCATCGTCGGCTTTCCCGGCGAAACGGAAGAAGACTTCGAACAAACCCTCAAGCTCATCCGCGATGTCGGTTTTGACCAGTCATTCTCGTTCATCTATTCACGCCGGCCCGGTACACCCGCTGCCGACCTTGAAGACAACACTACCAAAGAACAAAAGCTTGAACGCCTTTACCGCCTGCAGGCCCTTATTAACGAAAATGCCGCCGCCATCAGCGCCAGCATGGTGGGCAGCGTACAACGGGTACTGGCAGAACGACCCTCGCGGCGCGACCCGAACGAGCTTATGGGCCGCACCGAAAACAACCGCATCATCAACTTCCCGGCTCCGGCCCACCTGATTGGTCAAATGGTTGATGTCAAGGTCACGCTAACCAATACCAACACGCTTAAAGGCGAACTGCACTCATGACACGAGCACGACGCGGCAAGCCCGTAACCTTGCGCCTTGAAGGCGACAATATGCATCTGGCCAACCTGTGTGGCCCCCTTGACGAAAACCTGCGCCAGATCGCCGACGGCTGGAACGTCTTGCTGAATCGTCGCGGCAGCCAGATCACCATCGAAGGCGAGCAGGCACAGGCCGCCCGTAATGCGGTCCAGTGGTTCCACGACCGCGCCGTGCACAAGGCACTAACCATCGACGACATCCAGCTTGGGCTGGTTGAGCTTGGGGCTGGGCGCACACAGCTTGAACCAGAGCCCATTGCCAAAACAGCCGAGCTGCCAGAGTTGCCGCCAGTAGACGACCTGAGCATGGACCTGGTATTGCGCACCCGACGCACCGACCTGCGCCCGCGTACGCCGCGTCAACGCGAGTACCTCAACAACATCCTGAAACACGACATCACCTTTGGCGTTGGCCCGGCCGGCACCGGAAAAACCTGGCTCGCTGTCGCCTGCGCCATCGACGCGCTGGAGCGCGATTCGGTGCAACGCCTGGTACTTACCCGCCCGGCCGTCGAGGCTGGCGAGCGCCTGGGCTTTTTACCCGGCGACCTGGCCCAGAAAGTTGACCCTTATCTGCGCCCGCTTTACGACGCCCTGTACGACCTGATGGGCTTTGAGAAGGTACAACGACTTTTCGAAAAGCAAACCATTGAAATTGCCCCGTTGGCCTATATGCGCGGCCGTACCCTCAACCATTCATTTGTCATTCTCGACGAGGCCCAGAACACCACACCGGAACAAATGAAAATGTTCCTGACTCGTATCGGCTTTGGCAGCAAGGCTGTCATCAATGGTGACCCGTCACAAATCGACTTGCCCAAAGGTCACCCCAGCGGGTTGACAAACGCCCTTGATGTTCTGGATTCGGTTCAGGGCATTGCCACCACCCGCTTCACCAGCCGCGATGTGGTTCGCCACCCCCTGGTTGCACGTATTGTTGATGCCTACGAAAAAGCCAATGCCAGCCAGCACCCCTGAATTCAGCCTGTCGGTGCAGTACGGCACCGCTGCCCCCGAGTTGCCGCGCTGGCGCTTGCGTAACTGGCTGGCAGGTGCCGTACGCTTTCTGGCACAGCAGTATGAACTCGAGCTGCAGCGCATCGAAATCAGCCTGCGCATCGTCGATGCCGACGAAGGCCAGGCCCTGAACCAGCAATTCAGGCAAAAAGATTACGCCACCAATGTCCTGACCTTTGAATACGGTACCGACCCGCTGGGCACCCTGCGTGCCGACGTTGTGCTGTGCTACCCGGTATTGGTCGCTGAAGCCCATGACCAACACAAGATACTGCAACACCACGCTGCGCATTTGGCGCTGCACGGTTTACTGCACGGTCTGGGCTACGATCATCTTGACGACGAACAGGCCAACGAAATGGAAGCGCTTGAAATTGAGCTGCTGGGTCGCTTGCATATCGAAAACCCTTACAGTGCCTGATCTGGTCAGGCACTGAAATCGTCACAAATTTCCGTTATGCTTGGTACTCCTTAAATTCGTCCTCGTGACAATGTCCGAATCACAACCCCCCGATACCGAACCTCGACCGGGTAAACCGGCCGCCAAATCCTTGCTCGCACGACTTGTATCGCGCATCCGTGCCGAACCCGAAGACCGCGAAGATATCCGCGAACTGCTGCAAAACGCCCACGAACGCGAAATCATCGATGCCGATGCATTCGCCATGATCGCCGGCGCCCTTGATGTCGCCAGTAAAACAGCAGGCGACATCATGGTTCCGCGCTCGAAAATGGACATGCTCGACATCAGCAAGCCACTGTCCGAACTGTTGCCCGACATCATCGAAACCGCACACTCCCGGTTTCCGATTTACGAAAACGATCGCGACAACATTGTGGGTATCTTGTTAGCCAAAGACCTGTTGCTAACCATCACCAACCCGTCCATCGACCTGCGCCCGCTTATCCGCCCGGCGGTATTCATCCCCGAGTCCAAGCGCCTGAATATACTGCTGCAAGAATTCCGCAATAACCGTAACCACCTGGCCATCGTCATCAACGAGCATGGCGGCACAGCAGGCCTGGTCACCATGGAAGACGTGCTTGAGCAAATTGTCGGTGACATCGAAGACGAATACGACGAAGAAGCCGAGAAAACCATCTTCCAGACCGGCAGCAACAACTGGCGCGCCATGGGCATCACCGAAATCGATGTCTTCAATCGTGCCTTCAACACTACATTGCCTACCGACGAATACGACACGCTGGGGGGCTGGATCACGGCCGAGCTCGGTCATATTCCAAAACGCGGTGACACCATCAACCGCGAAGGCCTGAACATCACGGTTGTCGGGGCCGATGCCATGCGTGTGTTATGGCTGAATATCCAGCACGACGAAAACTCATTGCTCGTACCGCCCCATGACTAGGTCCCGTCTGGCTCGCCTGAACAGCGCACGGCGTACGCTTCAGCCCTTGCTTATTGGTGCCGCACACGCATTCAGCTTCTCTGATGGCCCCCTGCCCGCCTGGATCTTGCCCTACGTTCAGGTACTGACCCTGTCGTTTCTGGCCCTGTGGGTCTGGCGGGCCCGGTCGGCGCGCAGCGCGGCGTTCAGCGGCCTGCTCTTTGGCGCAGGCAACTTCATGCTGGGCTTGTACTGGATCTATTTCAGCCTTCACACCTATGGTGGCATGCCACCGGCTATGGCAGTGGCTGCGGTCGTGCTCATGGGGCTTGGACTGGCGATATTCAGCAGTCTGGCCTGCGGGCTGGCATGGCACCTGGCAAGAAACCACCTGGGCCTGGGTCACCCTGGCGGCGACACATCGTTGCCAGGCAGCCGGTTTGCACCGTTCCTGTTCGGTGTCGCCCTGTGGGCTTCGTGCTGGATGCTGTTTGAATGGTTGCGCGGCACCCTGTTTACCGGCTTCCCCTGGCTGAACGTTGGCTATGGCCATGTCGACGGCCCACTGTCGGGTTGGGCGCCAGTGCTTGGCGTGTATGGGCTGGCCTGGCTTGCTGCGTTCGTGGCCGGGGCTATTGCCCTGCTTGTTAAATCCCAGCGCAGCCCCTCTGAAACACCTGCTGCCATGACCGTGGTATGTGCCCTTGCCCTGCTGGCGGCGGGGGTTGGCCTGGGGCAAATCCGCTGGTCACACCCCGCTGGCGACCCCATCATGGTGCGCCTGGTACAAGGCAATATCCCCCAGGCCATAAAATTTGACCCGGCCCATTTGCAAAACGGTATTGATGCCTACCTGTATATGGCAAGCCTGGCCCCGAAAGACAATAGCCTGCCCCCTGCGGTCATCATTTTGCCGGAAACCGTCATGCCGGTTTTCCAGAACCGGCTTAGCCTTCAAACCTGGGCGCGGTGGGTTGATGTGGCGGTACAACGCAACGCCACCATTATCATGGGGGTTCCGCTGAATACCTCGCCCGATGGCCGACAGCACTACACCAACAGTGTCATTGCGTTTAACGGGCAAACCACACCCGAAGCCCTGCATCGGGGGCAAACCAGCTTTCGCTACGACAAACACCACCTGGTGCCCTTTGGCGAGTTCATTCCACCCGGTTTCCGCTGGTTTGTCGATGCCATGAATATCCCCCTGGGGGACTTTGACCGAGGCCGGCAGGGTCAGTCACCATTCAGGCTGGCTGGCCAGCATATCGCACCCAACATCTGCTACGAAGATGTTTTTGGCGAAGAAATCATTCAGGCAGTTCGCCCGGGCCCAGACAACCAGCCCGGGGCGAGTCTGCTGGTCAATGTCAGCAACCTGGCCTGGTTTGGTGAGTCGTGGGCCCTGCAGCAACACCTGCAAATATCGCGGCTGCGAGCCTTGGAAACCGCCCGCCCCATGCTGCGCGCCACCAATACAGGCATGAGCGCCGCCATTGATACCGACGGCACCGTACGCGCGGTGCTGGCCGACCACCAGATGGGCGTGCTTGACGTTGAAGTGCAAGGCACGCAGGGGCTGACGCCCTACGTGCGCTGGGGTAACTGGCCCATTATGGCACTGGGCCTGGTCATTGCCGCACTGGGTTTCGCTACTCGCCACCGACCAGTGAAATCGGGCCCTGCGCCAGCAAACGGGTAAATTCGTCAGGCGGAACAGGCCTGGAAAACAGGTAGCCCTGCCCGAAATCACACCCAATACCCATTAGCAGGTCGCGCTGCATCGGGGTTTCGACCCCTTCAGCAATAACCTCCAGACCCAGTTTGTGAGCCATCATTATCATGGCCTCGCACAATGCCATATCTTCAGAGTCAATAGACAGATTGCGTACAAACGACTGATCGATTTTCAGGAAATCAATATCGAATTTTTTAAGGTATGACAATGACGAATAGCCTGTACCGAAGTCGTCAAGAGCAACCTGTACACCGGCATCCCGAAAGCCCAGAAGCTTTTCGGTAACAATGGGTGCAACATCCATCAGTACACGTTCGGTCAGCTCGACGACCAGATTGCCTGGCGGCAAACCGGCATCGGCCAGATGTTGCAACCACTTGACATGGTCAAGGCCTTCGCCACGCAGCTGAACGGGCGAGACATTGATACCGACGTTGAAGTCTTCATACCCCATTGATCGCCACTGCACCAGCTGACGGGTCGCCTCTTCGAAAACCCAGTTGCCGATATTAATGATCAGGCCGTTATCTTCTGCAAACGGAATAAACATGGCCGGGCTGACAAAGCCCCGTTCAGGATGACGCCAGCGAATCAGTGCCTCGGCCTTGGCAATACGTCCGGACTTCATGTCGATGACAGGCTGATAGTGAAGTTCGAACTCGTTTTTTTCCAGGGCACCCAGCAGGTCACGGGCCAGCTTCCAGCGCTCGCGCACGGCCTCGTGCATTTTGACGTCGTAAAACCGGAACTGGCTTCGGCCGGCGTCTTTGGCCGCATACATGGCCAGGTCAGCATGACGCATCAGACGCTCGGCATCGCTGGCATCACCAGGGTAAAAGGCCACGCCCACACTGGCTGACACGTATGCTGTCTGCTCTTTCAGGCGATACGGCTTGGCCAGCGATTGCAAAACCTGTTCGCAAATACGGCGCACTACGGAACGATCAGTGATGCCACCAGCAATAATTACGAACTCGTCACCACCCAAACGGGCCACGGTATCAGCTTCGCGTACACATTGGGTAAGCCGTCGGGCCACCTGACGCAACAGATCGTCACCCATGGCATGACCCAGTGTGTCGTTGACCTCTTTGAAGAAATCAAGATCAAGAAAGACCAGCGCCACTTCGGTTTGCGAACGATGCGCCCGGGCCAGTTCTACACCCAGACGATCTTCAAGCAGTTTGCGATTGGGCAGACCGGTAAGGTAGTCATAGTTGGCCTGACGCCAAATAAACTGTTCGTTTTCTTTCTTGGCGGTAATGTCGGAAAACACACCAATACGGCAACGCACTGAGCCGTCGTCGTTATACGAGGTATTGATGACCAGATTTTCAACGTATTCCTGGCCATTTTTCCGACGGTTCCAGATTTCGCCACGCCACTTGCCGGTTTTGACCAGATGCCCCCACATTTCACGATAAAACGCCTCGGGGTGGCGCCCGGAGCTAAGGATATTGAGACGCTGACCAACAACCTCGTCGAGCGGGTAACCTGTGATATCGCTAAACGACGGATTAACCGTAACAATGACGCCATTGGCATCAGTAATAACCATGGCTTCGCTGCTGTGTTTATAAACCAGCGACGCCAGGTGCGCAGATTCGGCATCGGCCTTGCGCTGGGTAACATCGAGCATCAGGCCAATAAGCACAGGGTCGGGCCCCTGCCGCATGGCCGAGGCATAGACCTCTACGTCAATGAACGAACCGTCTTTTTTGCGCGCCTTGCGCTCGTAGTGAAATTCAGAGATCTCTCCGGAAAGCGTGCGGGTTACATGCGATTCAACCAAATGCTTTTCATCATGCGCCACAATGTCAAACAATGACATCTCGCCAAGCATTTCGTCTCGGGAGTAGCCCAAAATCTCGGTTAGCTTCGTATTAACGAATAAAAACCGATTGTGGCGAATCAGATAAACGCCAATGACCGCATTTTCGGCCAAGGCACGAAACAGCGACTCGTCGGGCGAGAGCAACTCGGCACACTTGGATAACGTATTGGGCTGAGAGTCAGACATGCTTTTTTACAAAAAATGGGCTCAACTTCTTATTATCGCGCAAGCAAGGCTTACCTGCTTGATTTTTGTATAAAAACTGAAAGATGCAGCCTGCATCACCGCACTGGTTGGTTGGTTGGTTGGTTGGTTGGTTGGTTGGTTGGCAAAATTAAATCAAAAAAACAAAACCACGCCAAAAAAGTGCCGATTTGCCAAAAAAACATCAATTTGTTGTATAAAAACAACTAAAATGAAGAAATATTCATGTTTTTGGCTGTTTTCACACACCGACTTGCACAAGCCGAAAATTTGATGCATAATTTCGCTTCTTTACGAAACAGCGCAACGTTGAAACGAAAGTGAAAACGCCAAGCTGGTCCGGTTTGGGGGTATAGCTCAGCTGGGAGAGCGCTTGCATGGCATGCAAGAGGTCAGCGGTTCGATCCCGCTTACCTCCACCAAAAAACCCTCGTAAAGAAAACAAGCGTTAAAAACTGTGTTATAATGCTTGTCTTAGTTAAGTCCGGTCCCCTTCGTCTAGAGGCCTAGGACATCACCCTTTCACGGTGAGTACAGGGGTTCGAATCCCCTAGGGGACGCCAAAGAATTTTGGCATGGTTAGGCACCACACCGCTGCGGAGCGGTAGTTCAGTTGGTTAGAATACCGGCCTGTCACGCCGGGGGTCGCGGGTTCGAGTCCCGT
>JBAYOZ010000080.1:0-8131 GCA_041677965.1 Pusillimonas sp. | reverse complement strand
CGTGCATCCTGGTCGGTATCGGCCACAATAATGTTGACCCCCACCATGGCGTGCGGCGTAGCCTGCTGCTCTGAAGGCGTGAACTGCGCCCGGTAGGTTTCAAGTGCGGTGTACAGATAGTCGGGGGCAAAGTGCGAGGCAAAGGCGTAGGGCAGGCCGAACTGGCCCGCCAGGGCTGCCCCGAAGGTGCTGGAACCCAGTATCCACAACGGTACATTGCTGTCGGCACCTGGAATGGCACGAATGCGCTGACCCGGCTGTACGGGGCCCAGCAGCGCCTGCAGTTCCAGGACATCTTGCGGGAAGGCATCGGCACTGCCCGGGTGGCGGCGCAGGGCACGCAGTGTCAGTTGGTCGGTGCCGGGTGCCCGGCCCAGGCCCAGGTCGATGCGCCCGGGATACAAGGCATCCAGGGTACCGAACTGTTCAGCGATGACAAGGGGTGAATGGTTGGGCAGCATGATGCCGCCGGCACCGACCCTGATGGTTGATGTGCCGGCCGCAACGTGGCAAATGGCCACTGACGTGGCGGCGCTGGCAATGCCCGGCATATTGTGGTGTTCGGCCATCCAGAAGCGTGAGTACCCCCAGCCTTCGGCATGGGCGGCCAGATCACGGGCATTGTTCAACGAAATACCGGCGTTGCCGTTGTCGCGAATACGGACTAAATCAAGAATGGACCAGGCTGTCATGATGGAACTCGGAAAAGGTTATTGCCGCTGTTCACGGCGAAATTGCCAGGGGGCAACGGCATCGCGGTCGCGCCACAGGCCTTTGCGGGCGTGTTGCGCCTGTTTCTGGGCGTCAACCAGGAGTTTGCTTTCGGCATAGTGGTCGTACACCCAGGCCGCGCCGGCACTGACCATGGTCAGGCCCACATCATTGCCATTGCAGTGCACATCGGCCAGTAACCTGTCGTACTGGTCCACGCTGTTCACGTTCAGTTCGACAGGGTCACCCTTACGGCAAATCTGGCGCAGGTAGTCACGCGATGCAATACCGTATTTCTGGTCCAGTTCAGGGGCGTCAATCTGGCGAATACGCACGCGTGCGGTTTTTTTCTGGCCTGGGCAGCTGGCGCGCAGGGTATCGCCATCGTGTACGTGGCTGACGGTACATTGAAGAACCTGGCTGGCGGCGACTGGCCCGTGGTCGGCAGAATAGCCCAGCCAGGCGGCAGCGATGGCGGCCAGCACGGTGCCAACCTGTACCAGACGGGAGCGTTTGAAGCGATTGAGCGTTTTGTTTGGCATGCAGCGCGTTAAGTCAATGAAGCAGATTGCCCACGGCCGTGGTGGCGATGGCGGCAAAGGGTGGAAATAACCAGCGGATCGAGACACCCGCAAGGACATAGTGTAACGGTTGGTGTTTGGCACTGCTGATTTATTGCTGGGCATCGGGGCGGTTTGATGCTAATTTTTAAGGTTTGCCTTTACTGGGCGCTTCGCCCTGGTTCAGTTTCTCCGGTGTCAACGATGTCAGACCTTGTATCCCTTTGCTGGTTCCGTAACGATTTGCGTGTGGCCGATCAGCCTGCCTTGCTGGCTGCGGCGCAGGCCGGTTCTGTGGTCGGTGTTTATGTGGTTTCGCCAGGGCAATGGCAGCAGCACGACGACGCGCCGGTCAAGATCGATTTCTGGCGTCGGGCATTGGCGTCATTGCAGGCCCAGCTTGGGGCGCTGGGGGTGCCCCTGGTGGCTCTTCACGTTGACGGCTGGTCTGATGTGCCGCAGGCCATGCTGGGGCTTTGTCAGTCGCTGGGGGTTGAAAACGTTTTCTGCAATCGCGAGTATGGGGCTAACGAGCGCCAGCGTGACCGTGCCACTTATCGTTTACTGGCCGGACATGGTATTGCGCTGACGGGCTTTGACGGGTCAACCTTGCTCAAGCCGGGTAGTGTGCTTACGGGTGCGGGTACGCCGTATCGTGTTTTCACGCCCTTCGCCAAGGCTTGCCGTGCTCGCCTGCAGACGGCGCCGGCCCGGGCCCTTCCTGCGCTTTCGGCGCAATCATGGCAAGTTCCGGCAGCGGTCCGGGCCATGCCTGCACCAGCGACACTGATTGAACACCTTGGGGCTGGCGGGCTGTCTGCCGAACGGGCCGGGCAGATGGCCCTGCAGTGGCCCGCCTCAACCACCGAGGCACAGGGCAGGCTTGATGACTTTATCGAAAACCGGGTGGCTGGCTATCAGAAAGACCGTGATTATCCGTCCCTGAACGGCACCAGTGCATTGTCTCCGTATCTGGCGGCAGGGCTGGTTTCTGCCCGCCAATGTCTGGATGCGGCGCTAGGCGCCAATCAGGGTGAATCCGATACTGGCCAGACCGGGGTGGTTACCTGGATAAACGAACTGCTGTGGCGCGAGTTTTACTGGCATCTGATGGTCGCCTGCCCATCACTGTCGATGCATCAACCCATGCGTACCGAAACCCTGAATGTGGCCTGGCGCGATGCCCCCGACGAATTCGGGCGCTGGGCCCAGGGTAAAACCGGCGTACCCATTGTTGACGCCGCGATGCGCCAACTGCTGGCAACCGGCTGGATGCACAATCGTTTGCGCATGATTACCGCCATGTTTTTAAGCAAGAACCTGCTGATCGACTGGCGCAAGGGCGAAGCATTTTTCATGCGTCATCTTGTCGATGGCGATCTTGCTGCCAATAACGGGGGCTGGCAATGGAGCGCCTCAACCGGTGCCGATTCAGCCCCGTATTTTCGTGTTTTCAATCCGGTCAGCCAGTCAGAAAAGTTTGACCCCCAGGGGCGGTTCATTCGCCAGTGGGTGCCCGAACTGGCGCGTGTGCCGGCTGGCGACATTCACGACCCTTCCGGTGCGCAACGCGCGGCTTGCGGTTACCCCGAGATGATGGTCGATTTGAAAGTGACACGTGCACGTGCCATCGAGGCGTTTCGTCAGCTCGGATGAAACGTTGTTTCAGGCCTGCGGGGGTACCGGGTTGGGCCTTGCCAGGCTGTACTAGAATGCATTTTTTGTCTTACCCACGAAAAGGGGCTGTTGATGTCAGCTAAAGCAGGGTGGTCACGCTATTTCATGTTCGCGGTCACGGATGACGACGCCGGGGCTTTTGCGTCGGATGCCAGCCAGCTTTACCAGCATTCGGGCGACACCAGCATAGCCGTCCTGGCCGAACGGCTCAATCGTTTGTCAGAACATGTGCCGGGCGTCTTGCATCAGTTTGTGCTCTACCCGGACGGGCACGCGGCGTTCCCGTATGTCAGCAAAGGGGTCTATCGTACCTATGGCGTTACGGCAGAGCAGGCGGTTGCTGATGCCAACACCATCTTCAGTGTGCTGCACCCAGACGACCTCCCGCGTGTTCAGCAAAGCATCCAGCTGTCGGCCCAAAACCTCAGCCTCTGGAAAGAGGAATTTCGGGTTTGCCCTCCCGGTCAGCCCGAACGCTGGCTTAACGGGCAAGCCAGCCCCCAGCCGCTTGATGACGGCGCCGTGCTTTGGCATGGTTACGTGTATGACATCACCGAAATTGTGCAGGCGCGTCAGGCGCTGGAACAGGCCAAGGCCCAGGCTGAGCAGGCTAGCCAGGAAAAAACCATTTTCATGGCCAGCATGAGCCATGAAGTGCGGACCTCGCTGGCAGGCATCGTTGGTTTGGGCCAGCTGGGGCTTGAAGATACTGATCCGGCGGTGCTGCACGATCGCTTGCAGAAAATCAGCCAGTCGGCCCGCAACCTGCTTGAATTGCTCAACGATGTCCTTGATTTTTCCAGAATCGAAGCCCGGCGCCTTCCGCTGGAGTCGCGTCCGTTCGTGCTGTCTGACGCGATTACACCGGTAGTCAACCTGTTTGAACCATTGGCACGTGAAAAGGGGCTTGATCTTCAGGTTCAGGCCAATGGACTTGATGTCAATGTGTACCGGGGCGATGTCTTGCGCTTGCGTCAGGTCTTGCAAAACCTGTTCAGCAACGCCCTGAAGTTCACGGCACAAGGCAAGATCAGCCTTGCCGTCGTTATTGAAACGTGTACCGATTCCACAGACTGGGTGCGGTTTACGCTTCAGGACACCGGTATTGGTATTACCGAAGCGCAGCGTGGCCGGCTTTTCAAGGCCTTCAGCCAGGCTGACAACTCAATTGGCCGAAAATACGGGGGGTCGGGTCTGGGCCTTATCATTTCGCAGCGTCTGGTGCACGCCATGGGTGGGGCTGACATTGAACTGGACAGCCAGCCGGGTCTGGGGACCACGTTCAGCTTCGTACTGCCGTTGCAACGCAGCCCGGCGGGTGCTCATGATACAGCGCCTGTTACCGGTGCCGCCGTGGCCGTACCTACATCGGCAATGGCTGCGGGTACCTCGTCCATGGCGGCACCGGCAACGGTTGATTACCTGAACGCCACCGAGGGTATCCAGCGCCTCATGGGTGACAAGGCGCTGTACCGAAAGTCGCTGGGGCAACTGCACCAGCAGCTTCTTGGCCCTTATGCCCGGCTTGGCCAGATCCTTGACCACCTGGGGGCCGACAGCATGCCGGCCGATTTTGCCGCGGCGCAAAGCCTTGTCCATAGTCTCAAGGGCGTGGCGGGCAATCTGGCCATGAAAGAGCTGGCGTCGGTTGCATCCCTGCTTGATGCCAGCCTCAAGCAGAATCAGGTTCCCGAGCCGGGTCTGGTGGCGCGCTACGAGAGCATCCGTCAGGTTCATGTGCAGCAGGCCGGCCAATATCTGGCAGAGCACGCGTCTAACGAGGGCTGGGACATGAACCTTGAAAAGCCTGCAGACCAGACCCGGGTACGCGCGGCGTTGGCGAAGCTGGCGGCAGCCATCAGTGGCAGTCAGTTCATTGGCGAGGACGAGCTGATCGCGGTGGCCCGGTTGTTGCCAGCGTCGGTGCGCGAGCATTATTGGCCTGCCGTTGAGCAGGCGCTTGACGCGCTTGATTTTGATGCCGCGGCTCAGGCCATGAAGCCGCTTCTGGCAGCGCTCGGGAATTAACAAAACATGACAACATTTCGAGTCTCATCGTCGCTGGCCAAACGCCTGACTATTATCGTGCTGCTGGCTGTCTCGCTTGCGGCGGTACTGACGGCACTGGTGGTGGGTGTGGCTGCCTATCAGGAAAACCGCGAACAAATCCTGGCCCATGAGCACCAGCTAACAGGCCTGGTTGCCGACCGTATTGATGCCGAACTGGCCGAACGACGTGATGCGCTGGTATCGTTTACAGGCCTGCTTCACAATGGCGGGTCGCTGCGTTCATTGCCCGAGCTGCGTCAGGCCCTTGACAGCCGGGTCATGCTGCGCAGTGCGTTCAACAACGGGCTGGTGATCACCGATGCGCAGGGTGTCATCATTATCGATTCGCCGGTTCTGCCAGGCCGCGTGGGGCGCAATACAACAGACCGCGATCATATCAAGCAGGCCATGATCGAAAAAAAACCGGTCATTTCTCCGCCTGTCGTTGGCAAGGCCACGCCCGAACCGATGTTCATCATCATTGCACCCATTTTGTCGCGCAGTGGCGAGTTGCTGGGCCTGATTTTCGGTTCCACACGTCTTGAGCAAGACAATCTGCTGAATCAGGTTTCACACCATCAGCTGGACATGGGCGGCCAGCTTTATGTGGTTGACCCCAGGCGCAATGTGCTGGTGTCATCAACTGTGCCCGATCTGTCGCTCAAGCCGCTCGATACCTTGCAAGACAACGAGATCATGCACCAGATTCTTCAGGCGCGCTGGCAGGGTGAGGCCCGTTCGATGGATGGTGACCAGGTCATTTATTCTGCACGTCCCTTGCGCATGATTGACTGGGTCGTCATACATACCTTGCCGGCGCATCTGGCGTTGGCGCCTGTGCATGCCTTGTTAATGCAGCTGGGGCTGCTGGCGTTGTTGCTTGTGCTGCTGGCCGGCGCCCTGGTCGCGGTTTCGATCCGTCGCCAGTTACGTCCGCTCGAGCACGCTGCTGCCGATGTGCGCAGCATGATTGATGGCGCTCGCCCGCTGGGTACCCTTGAGGTGGTCAATGCCGACGAGGTTGGCCAACTGGTGCATGCGTTCAACAGCCTGATCCAGTTTCAGGAGCGGCAGAACCTTGAATTGCGTGATGCCAAAACCCAGGCCGATGCGGCCAATCGGGCCAAGTCGGCGTTTCTGGGTAACATGAGCCATGAAATTCGCACGCCCCTGAACGCCATCATCGGTATGGCCGACCTTCAGCTGGGGGATATTTCGCTGTCGCCCCTGCTGCGTCGGCGTACCGAGCAAATGCGTCAGGCGGCCCGTGCGTTGTTGCTTATGGTTGACGACATTCTTGATTATTCCCGTCTTGAAGACCAGAACCTGAAAATACAGGTGCAGTCCTTTGCACTTGAGGATGTTTTTGAGCAGCTGGCCGCCATGTTTTCGCGGGCGGCCTCGGAAAAGCGGATCGAACTGGTGCTGCATGTTGATCCGGCCATTGCACCCCGTTTGCAGGGCGATCCGTTGCGCCTTGGCCAGGTCTTGCTCAAGCTGGTGGGTAATGCCATCAAGTTCACGCAGGCTGGATGCGTCGCGGTACAGGCGCGTTTGCTTGATGTTCAGGGCCAGCAAGTCAAGGTCCGGTTTCGGGTGATTGACAGTGGCCCGGGTATTTCGCCCAGCCATTTGCCGCATTTGTTCGAGCCCTTTTCGCAGGCAGATACGTCCAGCGCCCGTCGTTACAGCGGGGCCGGGCTGGGTTTGCCGGTCAGCCAGGCACTGGTACGTCTGATGGGGGGTGACACCATTCAGGTGGAAACCCGCCAGGGTGAGGGCACCCGTTTTGAGTTTGACCTTATGTTCGCGCTGGATGGTTCACCGGAGGCGTCGACATCGGGTTGTGACTGTGTGCCACCCACCATCCTGGTGGTGGAAGATAATGTGATGGCCCACCAGGCACTGGTTGAAGTGTTGGCCGCCTGCGGTGGCCAGGTTGATGCAACAGATAATGGTGTTCGCGCCCTTGAGCTGGCGACCCAGGCCTGCGATCGTGGCCAGCCCTACCAGGCCATTATTGTCGACTGGTCCCTGACGCCGCTGACCGGTCTGAATACCCTGCGTCGGCTGCGCAGTGTGTTGCAGGAAAAGGGGGCTGCGATGCCGCGTTTGTTTCTGGCCGGTACCGAAGCGCTGGCACAGGCCAGCCAACTGCCGGAAGACAACTTTCCGGTGTTGCCCAAACCGGTGCTGCGCGGCCGTCTGTTTGATTTGTTTCAGCGCTTTTCCAGCACTGCGGGGGCAGCGCGCGAAGCCGGCCTTGCCATTGACGGTCTTGCCCAGTTTCCTGGTCAACGGGTACTGGTGGTTGACGATAACCCGGTCAATGCGGAAGTGGCTCAGGCTTACCTGGTGCGTATGGGGTTTTCGGTTGTTACGGCAGAGAACGGTCAGCAGGCCGTCGAGCTGTTTCGTATACAGCCGGTTGATCTGGTCCTGATGGATATCCAGATGCCGGTTATGGATGGCTACGAGGCCGCCCGCCAGATTCGTGCGCTGGATGCCGATGTGCCCATCATTGCCCTGACGGCAGCCGGTCTGGTCGAAGACCGTGAGCGCGCCATGGCTGCCGGCATGAACGCCCATTTGGGCAAACCCTTTGATGCGGCGTCCCTGACCCGCAGCCTGCTTGAATGGCTTGACCCCGACGCGAAATCTGGCGCAGAGGGTGTCCCCGGGTTGCCTGGTGCCACCACCGGCCTGGATGACGACCGCAAGACCTTGCTGATTGTGGATGACGTGCCGGCCAACGTGAAAATGCTGGCCAATTACCTGAAAGACGAATACATCATCCAGGTTGCGGGCCGGGGCGAAAAGGCCTTGGGCATTGCCCAGGGCAGCCACCCGCCCGACCTGATCCTGCTGGACATCATGATGCCCGACATGGATGGTTATACCGTGTGCCGGGAGCTTAAAAACAATCCGGCCACACAGCAGATTCCGGTTATTTTTGTCAGTGCGCTAAGTGAGGCGGTTGAAGAAGAGCAGGGCCTTAACCTGGGTGCAGTAGATTACATCACCAAACCGTTTCATCTGCCGATTGTACGTGCGCGCATCCGCAACCAGATGAGCCTGAAGTCAAAAACCGACATGCTTGAAGAAATGTCGAACATTGACGGCCTGACCCAGAT
>JBAYOZ010000079.1:0-8332 GCA_041677965.1 Pusillimonas sp. | reverse complement strand
GGGCGAGCGGCGTTGTTCTGCCGGTTGTGGCGGCAAGCGCGGCTCGTCGGCGGGTTCTTCCCTGCGCTTGAGCAGTTCGCGCTGGGCCACCAGACGCGCGCGGGCCCCAGAGCGTTGCTTGCGTTCCGGGCCACCTGGGCCGGAACGGCCTGACGGGCTGTCTGCAGCAATTGTTTTTTTCTTGAGACTAAGAGTTTTGTTTGGGCGGTCTTCGGCCATGGTCGTTTTGATGTCAGAAGGGTCGGGTAACGACCAGAATAAGTACGATCAGCAGCAGGATGACCGGCGCTTCGTTGTACCAGCGGTAAAAGCGATGACTGCGGGTGTTGGCACGCGCTGTGAAGGTGGCCAGCAATGACTTGCAGCTGTGGTGGTAACCAATAAGAAGCACAACAAAAAATAGTTTTGCATGCATCCATCCCTGGCCTTTGCCAAGGCCATAGCCTAGCCACAGCCACAGGCCAAGAATGACAGCGGGCACGGCCAGAATCGTCATGAAGCGATACAGTCGTCGGGCCATGCCCAGTAGGGTTTCATACGATTCGTCAGATGTGGTTTGCGCAAGATTGACGAAGATGCGTGGCAGGTAGAACAGGCCGGCAAACCATGAAATGACAAACAGCAGGTGAAAGGTTTTGATCCAGAGCATAGATTATCCGCGCAGTTGTCCGTTACCGTTAAGCACCCATTTCAGGGTGGTCAAACCTTCAAGGCCAACCGGGCCGCGGGCGTGCAGCCGGTTGGTGGAAATGCCGATTTCAGCGCCAAGCCCATATTCAAAGCCATCCGCAAAGCAGGTTGGCAGGTTCACATACACCGAGCTGGAGTCAATGTGTCGCTGGAAGCGTTCAGCGGCCGCCAGGCTTTCAGTGACAATGGCTTCGGTGTGACCCGAACTGTAGCGGGCAATATGGGCCATGGCCTGATCTTGCGAGTCAACGATACGAATAGCCAGAATGGCGGCCAGAAACTCGGTCACCCAGTCGTCTTCGGTGGCGGCCAAGGCTTCGGGAATCAGCGCCCGGGTGCGGTCGCAGCCGCGCAGTTCGACCCCCTTGTCGATTAGTGTTCGCGCAATTCGGGGCAGTATGACCGGCGCGGCATCGGCATGTACCAGCAGGGTTTCCATGGCACCGCAAACCCCGTAGCGATAGGTTTTGGCATTGACGGCGATGTCGTGGGCCTTTTCGGCGTCTGCGGCGGCATCGATATAGACGTGGCAGTTGCCGTCCAGGTGTTTGATCAGGGGGACCTTGGCATCTTCAGACAGGCGCTTGATCAGGCCTTTGCCCCCGCGCGGAATGATGACATCGACATAGTCGGTGAGCGTGACCAGATGCCCCACGGCAGCACGGTCGGTCGTGTCAACCACCTGAACCGCGTCTTGTGGCAGTCCGGCATCGGCCAGACCCGCCTGAATGATGCGGCCCAGAGCCCGGTTGCTGTGAAAGGCTTCACTACCCCCGCGCAAAATGGTGGCATTGCCCGATTTCAGGCACAGCGCAGCGGCATCAATCGTCACGTTCGGGCGTGATTCGTAGATGATGCCAATGACCCCCAGCGGTACCCGCATCTGGCCAACCCGCATGCCATTGGGGCGAATGGTCGAGGCTGTCATGCTGCCAACCGGGTCAGGCATGGCGGCAATCTGGCGCAAACCGGTCGCCATGATGTTTATAGCCTTGTCGGATAGCGTCAGGCGATCCAGCAGGGCAGGTTCAAGGTTGTTCTGGCGTGCGGCATCAAGGTCGCGGGCGTTTTCGGCCTGCAGGGCGCTGCGTTCAGATTCAAGGCGGTCGGCCATACTGCGCAGGGCGGCTGATTTTTCTGTATCAGAGGCGACCATCAGTTCGCGTGATGCGGCGCGTGCGCGACGACCGAGTTCGGTAATGGCGGAAGCAATATCGTGTGTCATGGGTTTATCAGTTCAGTGGGTACGGGGTGGTCTGGACGGCGTCATGGCAATGCGTAGTGCCAGGCGAGCCAGCTCATCCCAGGGGTCATCAAGCCGCCCGGCAACGTGCAGGCCCTTGATAAGGCGGTCAATGTCGTGGGCGTGTTGTACGGCTGAAGGCCAGGTGTTTTGCGCAACCCGGTCGAGAGTTTGACGAACCAGCGGTTCGCGCGCGCCAAAAATCCGGTATTCGCGCATCAGATTCGATAGATTATGCCCTTGCGCGCGCGCTTGCGCCAGCCGGGCCAGCACACGAACCTCTTCGCCAATGGCCCACAGTACCAGTGGCAAGGCTTCACCTTCGGCACGCAGCCCGGCCAGAATGGTTTGGGTACGACGGGAGTCGCCAGCCAGCATGGCATCGCGCAAACCAAACAGGTCGTAACGCGCGACATTCAGGACGGCTTGCTGGACATCACTGGTATTGAGCTGGCCCTCGGGGTACAGCAGGCCCAGCTTCATGATTTCCTGGTGGGCGGCCAGCAGGTTGCCTTCGACCCGTTCGGCAATCCAGGTCAGGGTGTCGGTATCGGCAGATTGCTGCTGGCGTGCCAGCCTTTGGCCAATCCAGCGCGGCAGCTCTGTGCGTGCAATGCTGGGCAGTTCAATAACGGTAGCTGCTTGCCAAAGGGCACTGGCCCATTTGCTGGTACGGGTGGCTTTGTCAAGCCGCGGCAAAATAACTACCGTGACGGTGTCATCAGCCTTGCCCGCCCCGGCGTCTTTTGCAAGAGCCTGCAAAGCGTCTGCCCCGGTCTTGCCGGGTTTGCCTGATATCAGGCGCACTTCAACCAGGCGCCGGTCGCCGAACAACGACATGTTGCGTGTTGCACCACTCAGTTCGGTCCAGTCGCTGCGGGCGTCCATGACCAGACTGGTGCGTTCTGTGAAGCCGGCTTTCCGGGCACACGCCCGCAGCCCGTCTGCCGCTTCAGTGACCAGCAGCGGTTCGTCGCCGCTGATCAGGTAAAGAGGGTCAAAGACGGCGTCAGTGCGGCCCAGCTGGTCGAGCAGTCTATCAATGTCGGTGGTGCGCCCCATTTTCACCGCGATCAGTAAAACCCGCCAGACGGACTGGTGTTGGGCATGCGCAAGATGGATGGGGTATTGCCATCGGAACCCATGACCGGGGGTTGGGGTGTTTTAACGGCCTCGGCATCAACAGGAAGGTCGTTTGGATTTTCGAAAGCCTCACGCACGTCGGGTGCCGTAATACGACGCACAACCCGGTCGATCAGGCCCTGCTGCATTTCGGCGTAAAGCCGGTTGATTTCACCTTGCTTGGCTTGCAGCGCTGAAGAATCGTAGGGAATTTCGCGGATGGCCGTAAGCGTGGTGGGTGGCAGTACGACGTGGCCGCGCGCATCGGTAAGCTGGAAGGTAAAGTCAATGCGCACTTCGTATTCTTCGACCTGACCCTGGACGCTGATGGAGACCTCGTCAAGCGATTGCACGTTGGCCAGTTCCGTCAGGCGAGCCTGCGCCTGGCTGACGTCACTGGTGAACCGGGTTTCAGGTGACGAGGCCAGAATGGCACGGCGAAGGTTGGCACCAAATGCCGTGTTTTCGCCAATGTTGGTGTACAGCGTGGTGAACGGCAGCGGCGTTTCACCTTTAAGCCGGAAGCCGCACGCCGTCAGCAAAGCGACCAGACCCGCACAGGCCAGCATGCGCAAGCCGGTTGAAAAGCGCCGTGACCGGCCTGAAAGAGTGTGATGGCTTTGCATATGCTGGGTTATCCGACGATGTTGACGAGTTTGCCGGGTACAACGATGATGCGCCTGACCGGTCGGCCTTCAAGGAATTTGCCGACGGCGTCGTGGGCGCCGGCCAAGGCTTCGATGTCGGTCTTGCTGGCGCCGTTGGCCACTTTCAGGCTGCCGCGCAATTTGCCATTCACTTGCAGCATCAGTTCGATTTCGTCGGCAATCAGGGCTTTTTCGTCGACTTCAGGCCAGGGGGCATCCAGCATGTCGCCCAGCACAGCAGCGTAACCCAGGTCATTCCACAATTGCCAGGTGATGTGCGGCACCACAGGGTACAACACGCGCAGCAAAACCCCCAGCGTATCGGCCAGAGCCTGATGTGCTATGGCCGTGTCGGGCAGCCTGGCTGATTCGAGCGTGTTAAGCATTTTCATGCAGGTAGACACGACCGTGTTGTATTGAATGCGCTGGTAGTCGTAGTCGGCCTGCTTGAGCAGCGTGTAGATTTCGCGGCGCAGGGTTTTACTGGCTTCGTCGGCGTCATCCCAGTGGGCTGGTTGGCCCTGGACAGCCTTGATGGTGTCTTTTTGCGTACACGCCCAGGACCACAGGCGGCGCAGGAAGCGGTTGGCGCCATCGACACCCGAATCTGACCATTCCAGCGTTTGTTCAGGCGGGCTGGCGAACATGACAAACAGACGGGCCGTGTCGGCGCCCATGGTGTCGATCAGTGATTGCGGGTCGACACCATTGTTCTTGGACTTGGACATGGTGCCGATGCCGCCGTATTCAATGGCAGTACCGTCGGATTTCAGCGTGGCGCCAACAATTGCACCCTTGGCATCGTAAACGTTCTCGACTTCTTCAGGCCAGAAGTACTCGATGCCGCCCTGGGCGTTCTTGCGCGAGTAAATGTGGTTAAGCACCATGCCCTGGCACAACAGTTTGGTGAAGGGCTCGCTGAACTTGACCAGCCCCAGGTCGCGCATGACACGGGTCCAGAAGCGGGCGTACAACAGGTGCAGTACAGCGTGTTCAATACCGCCGATGTACTGGTCCATGGGCATCCAGTAATCATTGCGCTGGTCGACCATGGCCAGGTCGTTGCCTGGTGATGTGTAGCGCATGAAATACCAGGATGAATCAACGAAGGTATCCATGGTGTCGGTTTCACGACGGGCATCGGCGCCACATTTCGGGCATTTGCACGACAGGAACGCTTCATTTTTGGCCAGCGGGTTGCCCGAGCCATCGGGAATGAGGTCTTCGGGCAGTACGACGGGCAGGTCTTGTTCGGGTACGGGCACTGGCCCGCAGCTGTCGCAGTGGATGATAGGGATGGGGGTGCCCCAGTAGCGCTGGCGCGAAATGCCCCAGTCGCGCAGACGCCAGGTGGTTTGTTTTTCGCCCAGACCTTTGGCGGCCAGGTCGGCGGCGATGGCATTGACCGCATCGACGTGTGCCAGGCCGTTGTATTGGCCTGAGTTGACGGTATGGCCTTGTTGTTTGTCGCCATACCATTCTTGCCAGGCGTCGGTACTGTAGGTTTTGCCTTCGACCCCGATGACGTCAATAACAGGCAGGTTGTATTTTTTGGCGAAGGCGAAATCACGCTCGTCGTGGGCGGGTACACCCATGACGGCCCCGTCGCCGTAGCTCATCAGTACATAGTTGCCAACCCAGACATCAACGGCAGCCCCGGTAAGCGGGTGAGTGACCTGCAGGCCGGTAGGCATGCCTTCTTTTTCGCGGGTGGCGATTTCGGCTTCGGTGGTTCCCCCCAGTTTGCAGGCCTCGATGAAAGCGGCCAGTTCGGGGTTGGTTTTTGCCGCATGTGCCGCCAGCGGGTGTTCGGGGGCGACCGCACAGAAGGTAACGCCCATGATGGTGTCGGCACGCGTCGTGAAGACATACATGCGGCCATCCTGGATCAGTTGGCCAGCGTCGTTGGTGATGCTGTGCGTGAAGGCAAACCGCACCCCTTCACTTTTGCCGATCCAGTTTTCCTGCATCAGGCGAACGCGTTCCGGCCAGCCGGGCAAGCCATTCTTGACCTGGTCGAGCAATTCTTCGGCGTAATCGGTGATGCGAAGGTAATAACCTGGAATTTCACGTTTTTCAACGGGTGCGCCCGACCGCCAGCCTTTGCCGTCAATGACTTGCTCATTGGCCAGCACGGTTTGGTCAACCGGGTCCCAGTTCACGACCTGGGTTTTGCGGTAGGCAATGCCCTTTTCAAGCATTTTCAGGAACAGCCACTGGTTCCATTTGTAGTAGCTTGGGTCGCAGGCGCACATCTCGCGCGACCAATCGATGGCCAGCCCCATCGCCTTCATTTGTTTCTTCATGTAGGCAATGTTGTCGTAGGTCCATTTGGCGGGGGGTACCTGTGACTTCATGGCTGCATTTTCTGCAGGCATGCCGAAAGCGTCCCAGCCCATGGGCATCAGCACGTTGTAACCCCGCATGCGCAACTGGCGTGCCATCATGTCGTTGATGGTGTAGTTGCGTACGTGCCCCATGTGCAGTTTGCCGCTGGGGTAGGGCAGCATGGAACAGGCGTAGAACTTGGGCTTGGCCGAGCCGTCGGGCAGCGTGGCGTCTTCAGTCACGCGGTAGGCGTCGCGCGCTTGCCAGTTTTGTTGTGCGGCCAGTTCGACTTCGTTGGGGTTATAGCGTTCCTGCATGATGTCGTGCTCTTTGAAGGGTTTGATGCAAACCGTACATTATAGGATGCCCCGCCAGGGTATGCCGCGATGGCATTTTTGCGGGCATAAAAAAACCCTGCCGGAGCAGGGTTTTTGACAAAGCAACCAATTACTTGAGTTTGGTTTCTTTGTAGTCAACGTGCTTGCGAGCAACGGGATCAAATTTTTTGATCAGCATTTTCTCGGGCATGTTGCGCTTGTTTTTTGTGGTCGTGTAGAAGTGACCCGTGCCAGCGGTGGACTCGAGTTTGATCTTCTCGCGGATACCTTTTGCCATGATGAGCTCCTTGTAGCGCTAGCGTGATGAATTAAGCGACTTCGCCGCGAGCGCGCAGGTCGGCCAGGACGGATTCAATACCGTTCTTGTCGATGGTGCGCAGGGCGTTGGTGCTGACGCGCAGACGAACCCAGCGGTTTTCGCTTTCGACCCAGAAACGGCGCGATTGCAGGTTAGGGAGGAAGCGACGCTTGGTTTTGTTGTTAGCGTGCGAAACGTTGTTGCCCACCATCGGGCCTTTGCCGGTAACTTGGCATACGCGTGCCATAATAGTGCCCCTTAAGACTGTATTCTGCTGTGGTCAGCGCCATGTATGCAATGCGTTACGGGCCAAAGGCCCCAGGTGGCATGTGCATATGCTGCGCTGTCGTGTTAAATATTGGTGTTCAGTGGGGTAAAAATTACACCCGGTAAGCCCGCTATTCTAATACGAAACGGGCGGCCTGATCAAGCCTTGGAAAAGGCAATGCGTCCAAATAACCACGACAGGAAGGCGCAAACGGTTAAAAGGGCGGTCATGGGCAGGGCAGACTCCGACTGCCACCAGCTGATTGCCAGCCCGGCCAGAGTGCCAAGCACCATTTGCAGCGTACCCATCAGGGCCGACGCCACCCCCAGCCGGCGGCCCTGGCGTGCAAGGGCCATGGCGGCTGAATTCGGGAATACAAAGCCCTGGCAAGCCATGAAACCCAGCAAGCACACCATGAACAGGGTCAGGTCCAGCAGGCCCAGCAGGGTCAGTGCGGTTCCGGCTGCGGTAACGACAAGCGCGACAGCCTGAGACCTTGCCAGCAGTTTGTCGGGTGTATGCCGATTAAGCAGGCGCGCGCTGTATTGCGACATGAAGATCAGTGCGGCGGCATTGGCGCCGAACAAAATACCAAAAAAATCAGTGCCAATTCCGTAAACATCCATCAGCACCCGGGGTGCCCCCGAAATGTAGGTAAACAGACCTGCTGCGCCAAAACTGCCTGAAAGCGCATAAAAGATGAAGTGCCGGTCGCAGACCAGCCCCCAGTAATTGCGACTGATCGCTTTAATGTTCAGCGGGTTTCTGTTCTCGGGCGGCAGCGATTCGGTCATGCGCAGCCACGATGCGGCAAGCAGTCCGAATCCGGTCAGGGCCATCAGGCCAAATATGCCGCGCCAACCGGTGTAGGGCAGCAGGTAGCCGCCGAACAAAGGCCCCAGAATGGGCATGACCCCCAAAATCAGGATAAGCAGCGACATGGCCTTCGATGCATCGCGGGTTTCGAGTTTGTCGCGAATTACCGCACGGGGAATCACCATGCCAGCCGCGCCGCCAAAGGCCTGCACGAATCGCCACAGGGTCAGGTGTTCAATGTCGTCTGTCAGGGTGCACCCCACCGAGGCAACGGTGAACAGGACCAGACCGAAAAGAATGGGTTTGCGGCGCCCGTAGCGGTCGGCCAGAGGGCCATACAGCAGTTGAGCCAGCGCCAGCCCGAACAGATAGACAGCCAGAGTGCGCTCGACATTGCCCTGGCTGGTGGACAGCCCCTCGGCAATGAACGGGAAGGCGGGCAGGTAAAGATCAATGGCCAGCGGACCGATGGCAGACAGCGCACCCATGAGCAGCAGCCAGCCGGGAATTTTTTTCAGGGAAGAATCAGACATGTAGCCACAACAGGCAGTAACGTTGATGAGGGTAATACGCAGGTGCGTT
>JBAYOZ010000078.1:0-8362 GCA_041677965.1 Pusillimonas sp. | reverse complement strand
TACTAGCCTTTCGATTCCTGTCGGAGACGCCAGCGACCTTAACAAAAAAGAGCGCCCACGAGCGCTCTTTTTTGATTGCAAGCCTGCGCCTGCGATAAACGCTGTTAGTCGTTGTTGAAAAAATTTTTCGAGTGACTCGTTTCGATATATAAAAACTGTATCGAAACCGGTATCATGACGACGCCCGCTGTGTTCATTGGCGGTGCCCTAAACCTCACTTTTCAGTCACCCTTAACTTTTTTGGGTCGTGTCATGTTCAAACTTCGTTCAATTTGCCTTTCCGTTGCTTTCGCAGCCGCCGCTTTCGGTTCTGTTACCGCTTCCGCCGCTGACCGCCGCGTCGAGATCGCCAACAAGTCAGGCTTTACCATGGTGGCATTCCATGCGTCGCGGGCTAATGTCACCGACTGGGAAGAAAATATTCTTGCTGGTCAGAAACTGAAGTCAGGCAGTTCCATCGTGATTGATATTGACGACGGAACGAAAGGCTGCGTTTACGATTTCAAAGCCGTGTTCTCCGATGGTGACGAAGTCGTCAGTGAAGATAACAACGTTTGCGAACTGGAATTGTTCACGTTCGAATAAACGGTTTGTGGCACTCGGTGCCGCAAGTCCCGGGCCATGGCGCACAAGATGCCCATGGCTTTTTTTACGGCTCAGGCGGGTGCTGAACCGACGCGATTTCGACCCGGTTGCGACCGTTGCGTTTGGCCTGGTACAACGCGTCGTCGGCGGCTTTCAGGGCGTGCTCGACCGTAGTGCCAAGATCGGGTGACCAGTACGCGACCCCCAGCGATATCGTAATGTGTCCCGGGCCCGGCAGGTCGTGCAGGTTGTCGACATAACTGCGCAGGCGTCCTGCAACATGTTGTCCGCCGCCCAGCGGGGTTCCCGGGAGCAGCATCAGGAACTCTTCGCCACCACTTCGGCAGAGCAGGTCTTCATCACGCGAGCAGACCCGTATCGCTGTCGCCAGTTGTTGCAGCACAACGTCACCGATGTCGTGCCCCCATGCATCGTTGACCTGTTTGAAGTGATCAATATCCAAAGCGACGACGCAGAAATCCTGGGCGCTTTGCGCCAGAGCTTCCAGCGCCATTTCCTGCCCACGGCGATTCAGCAGCCCGGTCAGTGCGTCGGTTTGGGCATCAAGATTCAGTTTGACGATTTTGTGGTGAAAGGTACTCATGCTTTCGAGCATGGCCTTTTTCAGCTGGCTGGCCTCGAAGTACCATGACTCGACATTTTCGATTTTGCGTGCGGTATCGGGCAGGTCCAGTGTGCGGGCGCCTTCAGCCAGTGCGGTCAGCGGGCGGGAAATCAGCCGCGCCAGCCACCAGGCCAGGGCCAGAATAACCAGAGCGGGCAGGGCAGTGTCCTTGAGAACCCCGGTCATGAGCGAGCCCAAGGGCGCCAGGGCATCGTCGGTGGGGCATTGCGCGACAATGCCCCACCCGGTCAGCGCAACGGGCGCGTAACCGGCCAGCATGGCGACCCCCTGGCTGTTGAGGGCAATCATTTCACCGGTTTCACCCTCAAGAACGGCATCAATAATACGGTTATCGCCCACAGGGGTTCCCACCCTGTTCTGGTCAGGGTGGTAGAGCAGGTTACGGTTCTGGTCGATGGCATACAGGTAGGTGCTGTCACTGTAATGGTGGTCGCCCAGCAGGCGGTCGAGGATGTGGTTGCGTCGCAGGTAAATACTGCCGCCCACATAACCCATATAGTCGCCAGCCGCCGAGAATATGGGCTGCGAGAGTACGATGATCAGGTTGCCTGTTGACGAGACATAGGGTTCGGTGATCGTGGGAGCCTTGCGTGCCAGGGCCTCGACCACGCCGGGGGTACCAAGCACCTTGCCATCAAGCTCCGGGTTGGTCGGGCTGGTGGCCAGAACCTGGCCGTGCGCGTTGATCACGACGACCGAGTCAAAATTTTCTGTCTGTTCATAAAGACGCAGCGTTTCTGCCCGCAAGCTGTGAGGAATATCAAAGACCTTGCTGAGCTCTTTGCTGCTGTAGCGCAGTTGTTGCATGGCATTTTGCAGATAGTCGCTGGTGGCGGCGGCTACCTTGCCGGCGTAGGCCTTGTTGAGTTGCAGGCGGTTTTCAATAAGGATGCGTTCCTGTGCCTTGTAACTGGCGTAGAAACTGTTGATCAGCATGATGATGCCGGTGATGACGGCCAGGGTGACAATCAGCCTGCGCAGGTTCAGCTTTTTGATGTTTCGAAGTGACATTGGCAAAATCGGTTTTTTTTCGTGAAACGGTAACATGGGGGGTAACTCGCGTCAGTGGCGTTTGCTACCCGCGCGGGTGATGACGGGCATGCAGGGACTTCAACCGCTCGCGCGCCACATGCGTATAAATCTGGGTGGTCGAAATATCAGCATGCCCCAGCAGCATTTGTACAACCCGCAGGTCGGCGCCGTGGTTCAGCAGGTGTGTTGCGAAGGCATGCCGCAGTACATGGGGTGACAGCGGTGCCGTAATGCCTGCGTACGTAGCATGTTTTTTTACGATCAACCAGAATGACTGCCGAGTCATGGCCGCTGCGCGAGTCGTCACGAACAGGGCATCAGACCGGCGAGGACCCAGCAACAGGGGGCGGGCGTCATTCAGGTAGCGCTGCAACCAGTAAACGGCTTCGCCGCCCAGTGGTACCAGACGGTCCTTGCCTCCTTTGCCCATGATAACCCGCAGCACGCCTGCGTTCAGGTCGACTTCGAGTAATTTCAGAGATACCAGTTCACTGACCCGCAAGCCGGTCGCGTAAAGGGTTTCCAGCATGGAGCGGTCACGCAGGCCCAGTGTATCCAGCGTATTTGGGGTATTCAGAAGCGCTTCGACCTGGGCCTCTGAAAGTGTTTTTGGAAGTCGGGAGGGTTGCCGGGCACTTTTCAGGCTAAGGCAAGGGTCGTGCTGCATATGACCTTGCCGTTTGGCCCATGAAAAGAAACGCTTCAATGCCGCCAGGCGCCGGTTTGCTGTGGTGGCTTTTGAAACGTTGCGTTCTGCGGCAAACCAGGCCTTGATGTCGGTGTCCTGCGTGCTGGTCAACGGTCGTTTATGGGTCTGATGCAGCCATGCTGAAAACGCCGTCAGATCACGCCGGTAGGCCTGCAGCGTATTCTGGGCCAGGCCGTCTTCCAGCCAAAGGGCATCCACAAAGTCTTGGATCAGGGGTTGGAGAAAGGTGGGCGGAGCAGGCATTCAGGGGGCTTGTCAAGGCAGGACATTATTGTCTGTGTACGACGCGGGTCGTCGTTTCTGCACGGTAAACTGGTGGTTTGTGATCTGGGTCTCAGTCATGCTGAATACTGTAACTGATTTGGGTGCGTTGGGTGCCGTTACGCTGGCCGGTCTGCTCGACATGGATAGCCAGCGCACGCTGGTGCTCACGGTCAACAACCGTCATGCACGTCGGTTGCTGGCCGACTTGTCGGCTCTGCTGCGCAACGATCGGCGGGTCATGCCATTGCCCTCCATCGTGCCGCTCGCAGCTTGGTATCGGCAAGCCGCCGACGAGCTGTCGTTCTTGCCGCAGGCCAACACGCCTGCGCATGCGCTTGATGCATTCGCTGCGCAAGGGGTGTGGCGCCAGGTGATCCAAGAGGTCGAGGGTGAGGCCAGCCTGCTCGATTCGACAACGGCGGCGCGTCTGGCCTACGACGCCGACACGCTCATGGACGAATGGCAGCTGACGGTGGACCCGGCGGCAGAAACTCCGGATTACCAGCGTTTTCTGGTCTGGCGTGAAGCTTATCGGTTGCGGTTGGCCGCGCTCGATGCAGAAGATGTCAATGCCAGTATCGGACGAGTATGTGCTGCGGCCGTCGATGGCACATTGCCACTGTATCTTGATACGCTGGTGCTGGCGGGTTTCAACGAACTGTCGCCACGATTGTCGTGGCTGCTTTCAACCCTTGGTGCGACGGGTGTCCAGGTTTGTGTTTTGTCATCGCGTCAGCAAGCGTCCGGTGCGTTGCAGCGTGTTGCTGTAGCGGACACAGATCCCGAATGGTGGGCGGCTGCGCGCTGGGCGCGGGAGTGTTTGCAAAACAATCCGAAAGGGCGTTATGCGATCGTGGCCAGTCGTCTCGAAGCTGATGTCGCGCTGGCCAACCGGGTATTGCGCCAGACCTTGCCTGATGCCGAGCGTTACAACATTGCGGTTGCGCGGCCATTGGGTCAGTGGCCGTTGGCCCGTGCGGCATTGGCCTGGTTGCAGGTTATGGCCGATTTTCACCGAGCGGGTCATTCAACACCTGTCGTGCTGGGTGCGGCCTTGTTGGCCGGAGCTTGTGCCGGCGGCCTTGACGAGGCTGCCGCCCGGGCCCGTATTGACGCATTTTGGCGCAAGCGTGCGGTCATGGCTGTGTCACTGTCCGAATTCACGGCCGTGCTGGCCAATCAGGCTCCCCGGTTGCATCACGCCTGGGTTGCCTGTGCCGATGCGCTCATGAATCAACCGCGTCGCGCGGGGTTGCACCTTCGTGCGGCCAGCTTCAGGGGACTTCTTGCACAGTTGGGGTTTCCGGGTGGAGGATCCCAGGGCAGTGCCGCGTTTCAGACGCTGGAAGCGTTTGACCGTGTGGTCGGGCAACTGGGGCAATACGAGGTGGTCTGGGGCGAGGTTTCGTTGCCAGAGGCGGTGGGTTTGCTGGCCCGGTTACTCAACGAAACACCCTTTCAGCCCCAGCGAGATGCGGCGGCCCGGCTTGATGTTCTGGGGCTGCTCGAGGCCGAGGGGGGGCGTTGGGATGGCGTTTGGGTTCTGGGTCTTACCGACGATGTTCTGCCCGCCCCGATGCGGCCGAATCCGTTGTTGCCAGCGGCGGTGTTGCGTCATGCCGGGGCGCCGCGCGCTACGCCCGAGCGCGAGTTGCAGTGGGCCGGTATGTTGTTCGATGACCTGTGTCGTCTGGCGCCGCAGGTCTGGTTCAGTCACGCGCTGCATGCCGGTGAAAGCGAACTGCGTCCCAGCCCTTTCATCACCGCCATCGCTCAGGTCGATCTCGAGGCCGACGCCCCGACGCTGCGCGACCGGGTGTCTCTTGAAATCCTGCGTGACGAGCAGGGTCCGCCCCTGGCTGTAGACGAAAAAGTGTCCGGGGGTATCGGGCTGCTTGATACGCAGGCACGCAATCCGTTGTGGGCCTTCGTCAAATATCGTTTGGGTGCTTCGCAGCTGCCTGATTATGCGGGGCCGGCCAGCCAGAATGCCCGGGGGTTGTTCATGCATCGCGCGCTCGAGCTGGTCTGGCAGCAGTTGCGCGATCATCACACCCTTGAGGCCTCGTTTATTGATGGTTCAATCAATGCACGGGTAGACCAGGCGCTGACGACAGCGGCCGATGAGCATTTGCCGGGCTATGCCCAGGCCTTGCGTCGGCTCGAGCTTGAGCGCGGCAGCAAGGTTGTATTGTCCTGGCTGCAGCAAGAACGCGGTCGGGCTCCTTTTAGTGTCGAGGCAACCGAAAAGACGGTCATCTGGTCGCATGGGGTGCTCAAACTGACATTGCGGCTGGATCGCGTCGACCGTCTCGATGACGATCAACTGGCTGTCATCGACTACAAGACAGGGAATGGCAAGCCCCAGCCCAAGGCCGACTGGTTACGTGAGCGCCCGGTAGAGCTGCAGCTGCCGTTTTATGCGTCGGTCATCAGTGCCGGCGCGGCATCAGAGCGGGTTGGAGCCCTGGTGCTGGCGCGTTTGCATGCGCGCGATTGTGTCCTTAAAGGGTTTGCTGAAACCGACAACTATGGCCTGGCCGGTCTTGACGTCCTGCCCGCATGGGACGGGGTGTTGTCAGGGTGGTCCAATGCGATTGAAGGATTGGCCAACGAGTTTATTGCGGGTGATGCACGTAACATGTTCATGAAAATCCAGGATCTTGACTGGTGTGATGTCTTGCCTTTTTTGCGGCTTGATGAATCAGAAAACGAAGCCATGAAGGAAACCGGGGAAGCCGATGTCTGATCAGATCCACGATGCACACGCGCGCCGCAGGGCGCTGGACCCACAGGTGTCTTTTCTGGTGCAGGCACCCGCGGGGTCGGGCAAAACCGAGTTGCTGACAGACCGTATTCTGGCGCTGTTGGCCACGGTTGACCGACCTGAAGAAATCGTGGCCATTACGTTCACGCGCAAGGCGGCCTCAGAGATGCATGCCCGTGTCTTGTCCAAGTTGGCTCAGGGTCTGGGTCCGGAGCCACCTGAAGAACATCGCCGGCACAGCTGGGTGTTGGCGCGCGCCGCCATCGAACGTGATCGCCAGAAGGGTTGGCATCTGTTGCAATACCCGGCCCGCTTGAGTATTCGTACGATTGATTCGTTTTGTGCCTGGCTGGTGCGCAGCATGCCATGGCTTAGCGCCTTGGGCGGCATGCCCGGCATGGCAGATGACCCCGAGCATCATTATCGTCAGGCGGCTCAGGCTACGCTGGCCATGGTGGACGATTTCGATGGTGTGGCCAGGGTGCTGGCGCACCTTGATGTTGACGTGCGAGCGGCTGAAAATCTGCTGGCCCAGATGCTGGGAAGCCGTGATCAATGGATGCCCCTGTTGTCGGGCGGCAATAATCCTGCTTTGCTGGCGGCTTTCCTTGACGAGGCCATTGAGGAAGACCTGCGGCGTCTGGCGTCGTTGATGCCGTTGGGCTGGGCCAAGACATTGGCCGAACCGTGTCGTCTGGCCGTCGAGGCACTCGAACTGGCTGGAAAAATGCCGGGTGTCCTGCCTTTGCGTGATTGGGATGGTACGCCATTCCCGCCAGTGGCGGATGCCTTGCCGCAGTGGCAAGCGTTGTCCGAGTTCGTCCTGACAGGTGCAGGGTCTTTGCGCAAGACGGTCAACAAGTCAACGGGTTTTGAAGCCGGTACGGCGCATCGTAATGCGTTCATGGCGTGGCTCAACGGGTTTGACGGAACCGAGGACTGGGTTGCCGCGCTGGCTGAAATTCGCCATGCGCCGGCGGGCGGATATCAGCGCTGGCATCTCGATGTCCTGTCGGACCTGATGGATGTATTGCGGTTGGCTTGCGGGCAGCTGGTGCTGGCCTTTGCCGACGCCGGCGAGGTCGATTTCATTGAAATTGCGCAGCGTGCCCTGCGCGCCCTGGGAACGCCCGATGAGCCAACCGATTTGCTGTTGTCCCTTGACAGCGCCGTCCGTCATTTACTCGTTGACGAATTTCAGGATACCAGCCAGGCCCAGATCGATCTGCTTGAACGCCTCACGTCAGGGTGGTTGCCCGACGATGGACGTACGCTTTTTCTGGTCGGTGATCCGATGCAGTCGATTTATCGTTTCCGCAAGGCCGAAGTCGGGTTGTTCCTCAAGGTGCGCGACCAGGGGTTAGGGGGTACCCCGCTCGAGTCTTTGCAGTTGACGACAAACTTCAGGTCTCAAGCCGTCATTGTTGACTGGGTCAATCAAGTGTTTGGCGGCTTGTTTCCTGCGACGCCTCATATGGGGCTGGGGGCAATCCCCTATTCGTCCTCGGTGGCGTTCAATGCGCCGCTTGACGGTTGTGGGGTTACGTTTTATCCGGTTTGGTCGGGCTTGTCTGAAAATGAGGCACCAGACGCTGCGGCTCGGGCAGCGCAAGATCAGGTTGTGCGTCTGGCGCGTGAGGCGCTGGCACGAAACCCGACCAGTGATCATCCTGTCGCAATTCTGGTGCGGGCGCGCAGCCATTTGCTTGATGTGGTCCGTCAACTGGGGGCGAACGGCTTGCCGTGCCGCGCCGTCGAGCTGGTTTCCCTGAAGTCCCGCCAAGTCATTGTTGATCTGGTGCAATTGGCGTGCGCGTTGTCGCACCCGGCCGATCGGTTGGCCTGGCTGTCGTTGTTGCGTTCTCCGGTCTGCGGGTTGCGCTTGCAGACATTGCACGCCTTGTTCGGCGGCAATGCTTCTGCTGCGCCGCACGAGGTGTTGCGGGCGTATGTGCACGCGAACGACCCTGCGGCCTGGGGTATCGTCCGCGATGAGCACCAGCGTATTGTGCATGCCGCTGCGGTGTTGCTCGATCAGGGTAACGACGAGGGTGTGCTGCCATTTGCTTCCTGGTTGCAGCAGTGCTGGCAGCGACTGGGGGGCGAAAAGGTCTATGGCCGAGAGGACGAACGCGCTGATGCGCAAAGCTTTTTCCGACTCATCGAGAAACTGGCGCCGTACGGCGCACTTGATCCTGTCGAATTGGATGCACAGCTTGATCGGCTGTACGCATCACCTGGTCATGAAAGTGGTCCGGCTATCGAGGTCATGACGATTCACAAGTCCAAAGGGTTGCAGTTTGATACCGTCATACTCATGGGGTTGCATCATGGGGCATCGGCCGACAACCCGCGTCTG
>JBAYOZ010000077.1:0-8394 GCA_041677965.1 Pusillimonas sp. | reverse complement strand
TGGGGTCTGGCGAGTCGGCGTCCGTACCCAGCGCGGCGGCAGTGTCAAATGCCCTGTTCGACGCCACCGCAACGCGGTTTCGTGACGTGCCGTTCACGCCGGAACGCATCCGTGCTGCGTGCGCAGACCTGACCTTATCGGGTTGATGCCTGGGTATTCACGGCGGCAGCCGTACGGGCATCAGCTATAATGCCGGCCCGGGGTGTTCACCCCGTTGCGTCGTTAGCTCAGCTGGATAGAGCACGGGCCTTCTAAGCCTGAGGTCGGGGGTTCGAGACCCTCACGACGCGCCAGCACTTATTCTTCAAAAACCCCTTCAATCCTGTTTCTGCCGTTGTTTTTGGCTTCGTACAGGGTCTTGTCGGCCATGCGCAGCCAGGTAGCCGGAAGGCTGGATTTTTTAGGTACTTCGGCATGAAATCCGATGCTTACCGTCAGTCGAATGATTTTTGACTCGAACGGGATATCCATCATTTCAATACTTTCTCGCAAGGACTCAAGCATTTGCCGTGCATCTGTCCCGTGCTCAAGGGGGGCGAAAACGACAAACTCTTCACCGCCAAAGCGAATGACCTGATCGGTGGTGCGCTGAAAGTGCGCACGTAATGCATCGGCCAGTGCCGTCAGGCATTTATCACCGCCGGCATGGCCGTAGGTATCATTGACGTCCTTGAAATGGTCGGCATCAACCATGGCCACCAGAAAGGGTGTGCCCGTGCGTTGGCAGTGCTGAAAGGTTTGTTCGAAGGTTTGTTCGAAGCGTGCCCGGTTTCCAAGCCCGGTAAGGGGGTCGGTGGTGCTCATCAGAGCCAGCTGGGCGTTGGCTGCGGCAAGCTTGCGATTCAGGTGACTCAGTTTGCGGTTCCACGCCAGGAATATCCCCATGACGATCAATGTACCTAAAATAATCTGCCACACCAGGGTGTAGTCAATACGCTCTTTCAGCTGTACCGCACGCCACTCTGTTTCGATTTCGTTCAGTTCTGCTGTGGCAAGGCTGCTGACAGCTTTTTGCATCATGCCGGTCAGAACTGTGTTGGTTTTCAGGGTTGCAATGGCCAGAGTGGTATCTACGGGTACACGACCAATGACGCGGATATTGGCCAGGCGCAGGTCTTGCAGCTGCTGGCTGGTGCTGGCCAACGTGCCGATGTAGCCGTAAAGCTCACCCCGCTGCACTTTTTGCAGGCCATCGGCCTCGGTGGCAACCGGTACCAGGTTCAGGTTGGGGTGACGCAGACGCAAATCGTGATACTGGCCAAAGTCAAGAGTGATGCCGACAGGCTGGTTAGCCAGTTCTGCCAGGGTGGTGATGAAGGGGGATTCGATACGGCTTAGCACGACCGTGGGAACGGCGTAATACGGTGTCGTGTATTCAAGTTCGGGCTGGTTGTGCAGGCCGCTGCCAGCGGCGGCGGCAGGCAGCACATCACATTTGCGGGCAACCAGTGCATCAAGTGCCGCTTTCCATGACGCTGTGGGGTACAGGATTGTTTCCAGGCCCAGACGCTCTTTGATCCGTTGCATGACGCCCGCCCCGATGCCTTCGTGTTCGCCTCTGGGCCCAACAGCCTCCAGGGGGCGCCAGTTCTGGTGGGTGCACAGGGTAAGGGTGTTGCCGCGTTGTTCCAGAAAGGCTTTTTCGGTTGCGCTGAGTGTGACACTGGACGGTGTGGCCGGACGGGCATTAAGCTGTGCGCCCAGCCAACGGTTTTCAATCGTGCGCCGTTCAGTCGGGGTGATGCCGTCAAGAGCCAGGTTCAGGATGGGCACCAGGGGCTCGAGCTCGGGCCGGATGGCAAAACGCAGGTCTTCCCGAATGACGTCATCCAGTGTCAGCTCACCGGCAATATGCAGGTCTTTTTGACCCAGTTCGCGCAACCAGTGATTGCCGTTATTCAGGGCGGCCAGCACCAGGTCAATTTGCCCGTTGGCCAGCGCGATGAACATCGAGGCCTGGTCACTGAACGAAATGGCGTTATCGCCGATTTCGCGTCGCAGGGCGTCTTCGTAGAAAATGCCTTCACCGTAACCGACCCGCAGGCCCTTGAGGCTTTCTTTCGAGGTCAGGCGGTAGTCGGGGGACTTGGTAAACCCGACCACCGATACGTAGTGATAAGGCTGGGTGAACCTTCCGTAATCGCGCCGTGAGGGCAAGTCGGAAATATTGGCCATGATATCGAGCTCGCCACGCTGAAACAGTTCAATCAGCTGGTGCCATTGCCCGATCACCGGTACGGCACGCAGGCCTGTCGCGTCCATCACCCGCGCCAGGATGTCGACGGTCAGCCCCTGGATTTGCCCGCCGTCTTCGAAGCTTAACGGTGCGTAGTCACGCATCAGCCCCACCCGCAATGGCCCTTGCTGACGAAGCAAGGCCTGCTGTGCCCGCGTCAGGCGAACCTGGGGTGTGTGCAGGGATCGTCCGCCGTATTCTTGCCAGCGCTCCTGGGTTTCGCGCAGCCAGTTCGGGTCGATCTGGGCGAGCGCGTCATCGAGCAGCCGCTGCAGCGCCACCGCATCTTTCTGGACCGCGATGCGGAAATCTTCGCTTTCCTGGCCGTTGAGCGGCGCTGGCCCTAACGGTTGCAGGCCAAGCTGCCCCAATTGGCGAGCGAAATAAGACAGGGTGACTTCGGAGCCGATAATGGCATCAACCCAGCCAAATGACAGGGCGTTGATCATTTCGGGCTGAAGGCTGTATTCAATCAGCTCAAGCCCGGCATCACGCAGTGATTGCAGATAGTAGACATCGCGTAACACACCGATGCGATAACCCTTGAGATCGGACAGTTGCCTGATTTCGGGTACGGGCCGGTTGGTGTCATGCATGATGACGGTCTGGCGAATATGGTAAGGCCGTGTAAGCAGCATTTTGCTTAGCCTGTCTTCACGCCACGACACTTCATCAATGGCGTCCAGCTCTTTGCGCAGGAACGCAGAGTAGATGTCGGTCCAGCTGCCAACCCGGTATTCGAAACGGATTCCGGTCAGTTCGCTGACTTTGTTAAGGACATCGACTGAAAAACCTTCAGCGCCGTTACGACCGTAGCTGGAATATGGTTCGTTGTCGGCAACGATACCGACACTGATTGTTGTGGGCGACTGCGCGACAACGGGTTGTCCGGTCTGGACAACCACAAATAACCAGCACAACAGCACGCAGCGCAACCAGACAGCCATAAAAAATCAATATTAAGCAACAGTTTTGAACCTTGGCTACTGTGCCTGAATATGTATCAGCACGCCAGTCTCGGTTGTCTCAAAAATCTCAGTGTGGTGGAACGTTCACGCTGAAGAAACCAGGACCAGGCCTTTGCCGAAGATGGACCGGATAGGCAGCCTGAGACTCATCTGGCGCGCCTTGCTGCGAAGCCGGTTCAATACGACATCAATGCGGTGGGTGTCTGGCACTTCGGCGTAGCCGAACAGAAAATCATGCAGCATCTCTTTACTGCAGATTTCATCGCTATGTCGATGCAGCATTTCAACCAGTTTGTATTCCTGACGGGTCAGCGGCAGGGGAATGCCATCGGGGCTGACCAGTTCCTGGCGGTTATTGTCAAGCTGCCACAGTTGGGGGGTGATGACGTCAGCGCCGGAAAGTTCAGGCGAGGCGTTCAATTGCATCCGTGTCCACAGCGCATTGATCTGTTCGGCAAGGTCGGCAAAATTGACAGGCTTGACCAGGTACTGGTCGGCCCCAAGGTTCAGCCCCCGCAGCCTGTCATGCATGCCACCGCGTGCCGTCAGGACAATCAGGCCATAACGCCCCAGGCTTTTCAGGTATTCGACAACGCTGAACCCATCCTCGCCTGGCAGGCCGATATCAACCAGAACAATATCGGCCGGGTGCAGGTGCAAATGCTTCCAGAAGGCTTCAGCATTGCGTTTACCCCACACAGGGTAGCCGCGTGATTGCAGGAAAAACACGAGTTCCTCGCGCAGGTCGTCGTTATCTTCGATGATGGCAATGCGGGCAGTTGTGATCATGGCAGATTCAGAAATCGGGTCCTGCGGGCAGGCTCAGTTCAAAGCAGCAGCCATGCGGCTCGTTGGGGCGTAATGTCAGGTTGCCGTTGTGGGCTCTGGCAATTTCGCGGGCAACGTAAAGCCCCAGGCCCGTGCCGGGGGGGCGACGTTCAGGGCTTTCGATTCGCCGGTAGCGTTCAAAGATCTTGGGCGCCGCTTCAGGCGGGATGCCCGGACCGTTATCGCAAACACACAGGGTCAGCCGGCCGGGTGTGCACATCAGGTCCAGGGTGATATTGCTTCCAGGGGCGTAGTTCAGGGCATTGTCGATCAGGTTTGACAGGGCAATGCGGATCAGGGCGCCGTCAATGTCAACAATGCGTGGGCGCGGCCACTCGTTTATTTGTTGGCCGTTGATTCTGACGACCAGCGTGCTGCCCTCGACATGCACCACGGTGGTTCTGACCAGGTCAACAATGTTGACGGGTTGTCGTTCGATTTGAAGGTTGGTGGCAGAAAGGCGTGAGTCAGCCAGACAGTTGTCAGTCAGTTGGGTCAGGCGCTGGGTTGCACGCTGTATTTTTTGATACCGTCCATTGCGCTGTTCTTCTGAAAGGCCGGGGGCTTGCAGGTTCTGCAGCGCACTTGAGATGATGGCCAGTGGGGTACGGAATTCGTGCGCCACAAGCCCGATGAACTGGCGCTGGAAAAAACTGGCTTCTCGCTCTGTGCGCAGGGCCTGGGCCAACAGGCGCCGGCTTTGGTATTCGCGGCGCTCATTGCGAACCCGCATTACCGCCAGGGCCAGCACCAGCAATATGTTGGCCAGAAGCAGATACTGCCAAATGATGTAGAGCTCTTGATAGTAAGCGGTGACACCCGATAATGCCAGTTGTGCCGCCACGCCGGAAGCAACATACGCCAGGGGGACGATGCCTAGCACCAGCCCGACGCCGGACAGTTTCTTGCGCAGCCACAGAACAACGGCGCCAAGAGTCAGTGCAACGGTTCCGACAGCGAACAGCAGGGTTCTGAGGCCGACAGCTGTGCCGTACTGGTCAAACGGAATCAGCACGACAAGGGCAACAATCAGGGCGGCGCAGCCCAGGCTTGTTTGGTAAAGTCGGGGCCAGCGTACTGACAGATCAAGGGCTTCGGCCCAAAGCCACAATAATGTTCCAAAACTGACAAGGCTGAAAATACTGGTCAGGTAATGCTGCAGGTTGGGCATCCAGGGGCCAGCCACCCATGATATGAACCCTTCAATGCAAGCCACCAGTATGTAGGTCAAGGAAAAGGCACAAATCGCCCATAAAAATCGCTGATTGATGGCGATTGCCAGCAACAGCGCCAGGCACATCGAGATGGCCGCAAGCCCGAAGTAAAAGCTCCAGAAGCCGGTACTTCGCAAAGTGTGTTCAAGCAAGTTTGTGTCATTAAGCAGCATCGCCCTGACCAGCAGTGCGCTGCTGCTTTCGGCGCGGATGACCAGGTCCAGCCCCGGGCTGCCGGGTGCCAGGTCAGGCAGGGCAAAGGTGGGAACGCGGTAATCGAGCTCGCCGCGCGACCCCGGCCACAAGTCGCCTGAGTCTTTGCGTATCCAGGGGCCGTCAGACCCATGCGGGCGAATATATAGCGTAATGTCGTCAATGAAGGCGGGACCGACCGATAACCAGTTGTCTTGTGGCCCGAGCGTGTTAGAGGGGATAAAGGTTCTGAGCCACAGGGCTGAACGTGTGTAGCCCAGAGAAACCGGGCGCTCGGCGTAGGTGAGCGAATCGGGTGGCAGGCCCAGGAATGCGTCAAGGTCTGCAGCTGCGGACAGATCTTCATACCATTGAAACGGCAGGTCGTGCCCAAGGTGTTGCTGTGCCCGAACCTGGGTCATCAGGGCAAGGGTCAGAAACAGGGTTGTAGACCATATGAAAAGCGTGCGAAGCATGGCAGCAGGCGGGGCCGAAGATCGGAGCATGATAGTGTGTCTGGCGGCACTTTGCCGTAAGTTTGCGTGGCCAGCCGGGGCCGGTTGAGTAAGGGGCGCGGGGCAGGCCCCATGCTAGAATCTTCGACGTTCATACCACCAGCGGAGACCCTAAAAAAATGCCTAGTTTCAATGGCCTGTCGAATGGTCGTGTCATGTGCCCCGAAGCCCTTGCCGAAAAAGGTTACAACCTGCGTGCGGCGTTCCCCGATTTTCCGGAAGTCGCCAAGGGTTGGCAAGATAAAAGTGCAGCCCTGATGACCCGGTTGCAGCCGGAACGCGACATTGCCTATGGCGATCAGCCGTTGCAGAACCTTGATTTTTACAAGGCCGACCGGGCTATTGCGCCGCTTCTGGTGTTCGTGCATGGCGGCTATTGGCAAAGCGGTGACAAAAGTGATGTCGGATTTATCGCTGAACCTTATGTGACGGCGGGCATTCATGTGGCGGTCATCAATTATTCGCTGGCGCCGCAGGCACGCATGGAAGACATGGTAGTTGAGGTGCGCAATGCGATCAAATGGCTGCATGCCAATGCAGCACGTTTCGGCGTCGACTCGCAGCAAATTTCCATTATGGGCCATTCTGCCGGCGGCCATCTGGTGGCCTCCATGGTAACCGACACACCCGACAACCAGGGTATGCCACCCATCCGCTTTGTGTTTGCGATCAGTGGTGTTTTTGACCTGCCTCCGTTGGTGCCCTCCAGTGTCAACAACGCCTTGTCGCTTGATCAGGCCCGCGCCCAGGCATTAAGCCCCGCGGGTTACAAGCCTGCTACCGGTGCGTGCGTGCACACCATTATTGGCGAGCACGAAACCTTGCAGTTTCACTTGCAGTCGGCAGCTATCGCCCAGCAATGGGGTGGTGTCGTCACCGACCATCATGTAGTGCCCGACACACACCACTTTACCGTGCTCGATGTGCTGGCAGATATCGCTTCACCCTGCAGTCGTGTCATTGCCGACACGATCAATGGCAAATAAACAGGGGCTGCAGCATGTCGCACAAACCTGCGGACGCTGACTGGGTTGCGCGAAGTCTGGCCAGTGTTTGGCATCCGTGCACACAGATGCAGCACCACGAGGCCATACCGCTTGTTCCCGTGGCGCGCGGGCAGGGCCCGTGGCTGTTCGACCACGATGGGCGTCGTTTTCTTGATGCCATCAGTTCATGGTGGGTCAATCTGTTCGGCCATGCCAACCCCCGTATCAACGGGGCGATCAAAGATCAGCTTGACCATCTTGAACATGCCATGCTCGCGGGCTTCACCCACGAGCCGGTAGTGCAGTTGTCCGAGCGTCTGGCCGCCCTCACGGGTCGGCATCTGGGGCATTGTTTCTACGCCTCTGACGGCGCTTCTGCGGTTGAAATCGCCCTGAAAATGAGCTTTCATTACTGGCGCAACACCGGTCAGCCCGAGAAAAAGACGTTTGTCTGTCTGAAGGGCAGTTATCACGGTGAAACCATTGGTGCGCTGGGCGTAACCGATGTTGCCATTTTTCGTGATGCCTACGGGCCGTTGCTGGGCAGCGCCCATGTGGTCGCCTCACCCGATGCGCGCGATGCCCGGCCTGGTGAAGATGCCGCCGCAGTGGCGGCGCGTGCGCTGGATCAGGTCCGCATTTTGTTTGAAAGCCAGGCCAGCCAGATTGCCGCCATCATTATCGAGCCTCTGGTTCAGTGTGCCACGGGTATGGCGATGCACGATGCCAGCTATCTGGTCGGGTTGCGGCAGTTGTGCGACCAATTCGGGGTTCACCTGATTGCCGATGAAATTGCGGTGGGGTGTGGCCGTACAGGTACATTCTTTGCCTGCGAGCAGGCAAATATCTGGCCCGATTTCCTGACCTTGTCCAAAGGGATCAGCGGGGGGTACTTGCCCTTGTCGCTGGTGATGACCACCGACAAGGTCTACCAGGCGTTTTACAGTTCCGAAACGGCTCGTGGGTTTTTGCATTCGCATTCGTATACGGGTAACCCGCTGGCATGTCGGGCGGCTCTGGCCACGCTGGATATCTTCGAGCAAGATGATGTCCTTGCCACCAACAAGACCAGGGCGGTTCAGCTGTCGCAGGCACTGGCGCTCGTGGCGGCACATCCTCGTGTTCGTCATTTCAGGCAGTGCGGCATGATCTGGGCGTTCGATGTACATTTCGATGATCCTGGCCAGGCGCGGGAGTTTTCGAAAACGTTTTTTACAGTTGGTCTGTCGTACGGCGTGCTGATGCGCCCGATCGGCACAACGGTTTATCTCATGCCCCCGTATATTCTTGATGACACCCATATCCGGTTTCTGGGTGACGCGGTTTTCGCTGTTTTAAGCCAAGTGTTGGCGACGCTGCGATGAAATGGCTTGAGCAGGTTGCGAAAGGGCTTGAACAAACCGATGCGGCCGGGCTGCGTCGTCACCTGAAAGTGGTTGAATCGCCCTGGGGGCG
>JBAYOZ010000076.1:0-8400 GCA_041677965.1 Pusillimonas sp. | reverse complement strand
TTGTCGGCCGCGCTGACGCGGCCTTCGGGGTTAGTCGAGCCCGTTGCAGGGGCTGCAGACATGTTCAGGGCAGTGTCTGTGGCGGCAGGTGCCGCAGGCGCCGTCGTGCGCGTCGCAGCCCCGGCCGGGGCGGGAGCGGTTGCAGGAAGATCGTCGTCCCAGGAGAGCATGATAAATAAACCTTATTGATGTGTTCTGTTCAGTGTTACTGGCAGGCTTCGCATTCTTCGAAGCCTTCATCGCCGGGGCGCATGGTGCAGACCGCACCCACGACTTCGGCTTCGGGAAGCTCGGCGGCTGTACCAAAGCTGCTGCCTGCATTATTGGCACCGCTGCTTTGTACCGCATTCAGCTCGCCGCCGCGACCGGTTGATTTTTCGGCGTTGGTGGCCCCGCTGGAGCGCAGGTAGTACGTGGTTTTCAGGCCGCGAAGCCAGGCCAGTTTATAGGTGGAGTCGAGTTTCTTGCCAGAGACCCCCGCCATGAAAATGTTCAGCGATTGCGCCTGGTCGATCCATTTCTGGCGACGTGCCGCGCACTCAACCACCCAGCTGGTGTCAACTTCAAAGGCGGTGGCATACAGTTCGCGCAGCTCTTCGGGAATGCGGTCAATGCGGGCCAGGCTGCCATCAAAGTATTTCAGGTCAGCCACCATGACTTCGTCCCACAGGCCGCGTTCTTTCAGGTCGCGGACCAGGTAGTCGTTGACGACGGTGAACTCGCCCGACAGGTTCGATTTGACGTACAGGTTGCGGTAGGTCGGTTCGATGCAGGGTGAAACGCCGATGATGTTCGAAATGGTGGCTGTCGGGGCAACCGCAACGCAGTTCGAGTTGCGCATGCCATATTGTTTGATGTGCGCACGCAGGGTGTCCCAGTCGAGGGTACTGCTTTCGTCGACCTCAACATAGCCGCCGCGTTCATCGCGCAGCATTTTAAGGGTATCTTGCGGCAAGATGCCGCGATCCCAGAGCGAGCCACGGAAGCTGGCGTAGGGGCCGCGTTCGGCAGCCAGCTTGCTGGACGCCAGGTAGGCGTAGTAGCACACGGCTTCCATAGAGCGGTCAGAGAACTCGACCGCATCGTTCGAGGCGAAGGGCACACGCATGATGTGCAGGGCGTCCTGGAAACCCATGATGCCCATGCCTACGGGGCGGTGGCGCACGTTTGAATTGCGTGCCTTGGGCACAGCGTAGTAGTTGATGTCGATAACGTTGTCGAGCATGCGCATCGCGACCTGGATGGTGCGCTGCAGTTTTTCATGGTCAAGCTCGCAAGAGCCATCGGCGTTTTGCTTGATATGGGCTGCCAGGTTGACCGAACCCAGGTTGCACACGGCAATTTCAGACTCGTTGGTGTTCAATGTGATTTCGGTACACAGGTTGGAGCTGTGGACCACACCCACGTGCTGTTGCGGCGAACGGATGTTGCACGGGTCTTTGAACGTAAGCCAGGGGTGGCCGGTTTCAAACAGCATGGACAGCATTTTGCGCCACAAGTTGTTGGCCGGAATGGTTTTGTGCAGGGGCAGTTCACCGCGTGCCGCCTTGGCTTCGTAACCGGTGTAGGCTGCTTCGAAGGCCTTGCCGTACTTGTCGTGCAGGTCAGGTACGTCGGACGGCGAGAACAATGTCCAGTCACCGTTTTCCATGACGCGTTTCATGAACAGGTCGGGGATCCAGTTGGCCGTGTTCATGTCATGGGTACGACGGCGTTCGTCGCCGGTGTTCTTGCGCAGTTCGAGGAATTCTTCGATGTCGAGGTGCCAGGTTTCAAGGTAGGCACAAACGGCGCCTTTGCGCTTGCCGCCCTGATTGACCGCAACGGCGGTGTCATTGACGACTTTCAGGAAAGGCACCACGCCCTGGCTTTCGCCGTTGGTACCTTTAATGTGGCTGCGCAGGGCGCGAACCGGTGTCCAGTCGTTGCCCAGGCCGCCGGCATACTTGGCCAGCAAGGCGTTTTCTTTGATGGCGTCGTAGATGCCGACCAGGTCGTCGGAGACCGTGGTGAGGTAGCACGACGACAGCTGGGAGTGCAGTGTGCCTGAATTGAACAGGGTTGGTGTCGAGCTCATGAAATCGAACGACGACAGAATGTCGTAGAACTCGATGGCGCGTGCCTCGCGGTCGATTTCGTTCAGGGCCAGGCCCATGGCGACGCGCATGAAGAAGATTTGTGGCAGTTCGATGCGGCGACCACGTACGTGCAGGAAGTAGCGGTCATACAGGGTTTGCAGGCCCAGGTAGCTGAACTGGTTGTCGCGGCCGGCGTTCAGGGCAGCGGCCAGCTTGGGCAGGTCGAATTGGCCCAGTTTGCTGTCGAGCAGGCCGTTTTCAATACCGGTTTTGATGAAACGGGGCAGGTATTCGGCATAGCGGGTTTCCATGTCGGCCTGCGAAACCTCTTCGCCCAGTACCTCTTCGCGGATCGTGTGCAACAGCAGGCGTGCAGTAACCTGGCTGTAGGCCGGGTCGTTTTCGACCATGGCACGTGCCGACAAGATAGCCGATTTGTAGACCTCGTCGACGGGGATGCCGTCGTACAGGTTCTTGATGGTTTCTTTAAGGATGGCCGCGGTATCGATTTGAATGGGCAGGCCTGCGCCGGCCGCTTCGATGGTGGCTTTGAGCTGTTCAAGGTCGAGCGGACGCAATGTGCCGTTGTCGTTGACGTTCAGCGCGGGCTGGGCCGGTTTGGTGTTGGCCGGTTCGGCGCGAGCGCGTTCCTGGGCACGCTTTTCACGGTACAGCACATAGGCACGGGCGACATCGTGTTCGCCAGAACGCATCAGGGCCAGTTCAACCTGGTCCTGGATGTCTTCGATGTGGAAGGTGCCGCCGCCAGGACGGTTGCGTACCAGAGCGTTGACCACTTGCGAGGTGAGCTGTTCTACCAGCTCGCGAACACGCGCCGAAGCGGCACCCTGGCCGCCATTGACGGCCAGGAAGGCCTTGGTCATGGCGATAGCGATTTTTCCGGGTTCGAAGGCAACCACCGACCCGTTGCGACGGATGGTGCTGAAGTTGTGCCAGGGTTGGCCCGATTTGCTTGCGGTGCCGGTAGATTTGGCCGATGAAGCGGGTAGGGGTTCGGTGTGTGCTTCGGTGTGAGCGGTCTGCATGAAGACTCCAGTTGGTGGCGCGCGCCAAGTCGCGTCGCAGCGTGTGTTTTGTGGTGGATGGTGGTGCAACCGGCTTTGAAACGGCGGTTTTTTCTGCCCGATTGCTATTGTTTGTAACCACTATATGTTGTGGTCTGGTCAATTTAGAGCACTAATTGTAGTGTTTTGCCGCGAGTGAATCAAGCGGTGTCCGGCTGATTTTTGTATTTGTCCCCGTCTTGCTTTTAACCGTAAGAAACGGTTCGGGCGGGCGCAGGGCATTGCGCACCCCCGCTGCCGGGGTGCGTTTGCTGTCGGGGGCTGGCCCGACAGGTGGTGATTAATGTGCTGGTGGGGGCCGGATGACCCTTTAACCTGGCGTGATGCCGTCGCTCAGGCCTTCAGGGCGGCATCCAGGCGGGCCAGAACGGTGTCCCGCCCCATGATGTTCAGAACGGCATCGATGGCAGGGGTTTGTTTTTGTCCGGCAACGGCAACCCGCAGAGGGACACCGAGCTTAGGCATTTTGATGCCATGCTTTTCAAGGGTGGCCTTGATCAGGTCGGCCAGCGCTTCGGTTGTCCAGGCCGGCAGTGTGGCGGCCTGGCTGGCAAAATCGGCCAGGACAGCCAGCGCTTCCGGGGTCAGGTGTTCTGCACGCAAGGCGCTGTCAATGCCGGTAAAGTCGCGGCAGAACAACATGGCGCCTTCGGCCAGCTGGTTCAGGGTTTCGGCGCGGTCTTTCAGCAACCCCATGACCGCATCCAGGTCCACGGCTTCGGGCTTGCCGCCCAAGGCGCGAATGCGTGGCGCCACCCGCCGGGCCAGTTCGGCATCGGCCATGGCCCGGATATAGTGAGCGTTGACCCAGTTCAGTTTTTTCGGGTCCCATTGCGAGGCCGACTTGCTGAGACTGCGGGTGTCGAACCATTCCACCAGCTGTTCACGTGAAAAGAGCTCGTCGTTGCCGTGGCTCCAGCCCAGGCGGGCCAGGTAGTTGATCATGGCCTCGGGCAGGTAGCCTTCGTCATCGTATTGCATGACACTGACGGCACCGTGGCGCTTGGACAGTTTTTCGCCGTCAGGGCCAAGAATCATGGGCAAGTGGCCGTATTGGGGCAGTTCGCCACCCAGGGCGCGCAGAATATTGATCTGGCGAGGGGTATTGTTGATATGGTCGTCGCCGCGCAGCACATGGGTGATTTTCATGTCCCAGTCGTCAACGACCACACAGAAGTTGTAGGTCGGGGTGCCGTCAGGGCGGGCGATGATCAGGTCATCGAGTTCGGTGTTGTCAAAACTGATCGACCCTTTGACGATATCGTTCCAGTGTGTAACGCCGTCGAGCGGGGTCTTGAAACGCACAACCGGCTTGCGACCTTCAGGCACCGGCGGCAGGGTTTTGCCTGGTTCCGGGCGCCAGGTGCCGTCGTAACGGGGTTTTTTGCCCGCCGCACGGGCTTTTTCACGCATGGCTTCAACGTCTTCAGGGCTGCTGTAGCAGTAGTACGCCGAGCCTTCGTCCAGCATTTTTGCAATGACTTCGCGGTAGCGATCAATGCGCTGCATCTGGTAGAACGGGCCTTCGTCGGGTTGCATGCCCAGCCAGTTCATGCCGTCAAGAATGGCCTGCACCGCCTCGGGTGTTGACCGTTCGAGGTCGGTGTCTTCGATACGCAAGACGAAAACACCTTTATGATGACGGGCAAAAGCCCACGAAAACAGGGCTGTACGTGCGCCGCCAAGGTGCAGGTAGCCAGTGGGGGAAGGGGCAAAGCGGGTGCGGACAACCGCTGGGGTAGACGAGGTCATAAGATAGGTAATATGTTCGTGACTGTTCGGCTGTGATCTGTGCTTGATCGCAACCGAACGTTAGAGTGCAATTTCAGTATTTTAAGGTACAGATCAAACGTCATGCTTCGTCATCGTTTAGCCGCTTTGTTTGACCCGGTCTCGATGCTGGTCATCGGGCCCAAAGGTCTGGCCGCTGCGCAGAACCTGCCGCTGCGTCTGCAAGACCGCGCAACCGTGGTTGTTACCCAGCCGGGCGAGTCCATCAGGCTACCCGCCACGCTGGCAGGGGTGCCCAGGGGGGGGCGCCTTGATCTGGCGGTTGTGTCCCTGACCGGGCGCATGCTTAACCAGGCGTTGTGGGCCTTGCAAAAGCACCGGCCCAGAACCCTTATCGTGCTGGCACCGGACCACCCTTCGGTCGACCCGGCCCACGACATGCAGTTGTGCCGGCTGTATGCCCGAGAACACGACTGCATGCTGCTGGGCCCGCGTTCGCTGGGGGTGCAGCGTACTCATATCGGGCTTAACGCCAGCCTTTCAACCCACCTGGCCCTGCCCGGAAAGGTTGCCTGGGTATCGCAATCCGAGGCCATTTTCAGTGCCGTGCTCGATTGGGCCCGCGATGCCACGCTCGGGTTTTCAACCGTGGTGTCGATGGGGGACGAGTCTGTTGTTACCATCGCACAGGTGCTTGATTACCTGGCCACCGACTCGCGTACCGACAGCATTGCCGTTTATCTTGAAAACGTCAATTCGTCGCGGGCGCTGACCAGTGCGTTGCGGGCGGCCGCATCGGTCAAGCCCGTGGTCGTGTTGCGGGCAGGTCAGGGGGCACGTAATCCCAATTCGCTTAGCGATGCGGTTTTCAACGCGCTGTTGCGCCGGGCGGGTGCCGTGCGCGTTCCGTATTTCGTGCAGCTGTTTTCAGCCATCAAGGTATTGCGCAGCCCGGTACGGCCCAAGGGGCGGCGTATTGCCTTGTTTTCCAACGGCAGTGGGCCTCCTCAGCTGGCACTCGACACCATGGGCGAGGCATCGGCGGTGGCGCCGGCCGAGCTGACTCAGGCCAGTGCCAACGAACTGGCCCACAGCCTTGAACCGCGTGCGCAGGTCCGGAATCCGGTCGTTACGCGTGCGGGCCTGGCCCCCGAAACCCTGCGACTGGTGCTGCGTGTCCTGATGGAAGACCCGAATGTCGACGGTCTGCTGGTGCTGCTGGCGCCTGACTCGCGTGCAGATATGGCCGAAGTCGTGCGCCAGATAATTACCATCGCGACCAAGGCACCCAAGCCTGTGATGGCTTGCCTGATGGGCGAGGCCAGCATGCGTCCGCTGCGGCGCATGTTTGATGAAGCCGGTATTCCGTGTTTTCGTACGCCCGAATCGGCAACCAGTGCTTTCGGCGTGCTGGCGGCGTACCACTACAACCAGATGCTGTCGTTGCAAACCTTGCCGCCCGAGCCGCTCAGCCGGTTACCCCGCGTTGACGAGGCGCGGGCGCTGGTTCGCCGCGCCTTGTCCGAGGGGCGCCAGAAACTGACGCGTTCAGAATGCGCCGAATTGTTCGCTTGTTTTGACATACCGCTTGAAGTGCTGGCTGAAGGGGCTGACTACCCGGGTTTGCAGCATGTGGACGATGTACCCATGGCCATCCGTGTGGGTGTTGACTCCAATTACGGGCCCTACATCAATTTTGGCTCGGGTATGCGCGGAGCGATTTCGGCGCGTGACCGTGCGATTGAGCTGCCCCCGTTGAATGGTTATCTGGCGCGTCAGCTGGTCGAACGAAGTGTGTTGTGGCGACGGGTACTCAAGCAGCAGCTGAGCCCGGCGGCCTATGAAACCTTGCAAGAGGTGCTTGAGCGTATTTCAGACCTGGTGTGCGAGCTGCCCGAGCTGGAGCACCTGCTGGTTGACCCCATCTGGGCCGGCGATGTCCGTCTGTTTGTCCAGTCTGTCCTGATCGAGCTGAAACCGTCCGAACTTACCAGCCTCCCCGAGCAGTCGGCGTACGGCCATATGGCGATTCATCCCTATCCGCGCCAGCTGGTCAAGCCGCTGGAACTGCGTGATGGTCAAACCGGCATGATGCGGCCGATTCGCCCTGAAGACGCCGAGCCGCTGCAAGTGTTTGTCCGTGATCTTTCCGACGAGTCGCGCTATATGCGCTTTGTGTCCATGTTGCGCGAACTGACGCCCAGCATGCTGGCGCGTTACACCCGCATCGACTACGACCGCGAGCTGGCGCTGGTGGCGACAGTGCAAGTACCCAACCCGGCCCATCGCGGTCATCCCCAGGAAGAAATTGTCGGTTTTGCGCACTACTTGCGTAATGCTGACGGGCAGGGGGCTGAATACGCGCTTGTCATTTCCGATAAATGGCAGCGGCACGGTTTGGGCAAGAAACTGTTGCTTGGCCTTATCGAGGCCGCGCGTGCCCAGCGGTTGGGCTACATCGAAGGGTTTGTGCTGGCGAACAACCGTGCCATGCTGGGGCTGATGACCAGTCTGGGCTTCCAGAATGACCCGGATGAGGAAGATCCGTCGGTAAGGCGGGTCTGGCTTGCTCTGGACGAGTCCCTTGACGCGGTCTGAATCGGGTGGTTAGCCGAACAAAAAGCCGGTGGCGCGGGTTACCCTAAGCTACCGGCTTTTTGTTGAACAGGTCAGGCCATATCGGGAGGGTCAGGCGAAAACCTGTTTCAGGAAGTTCGCGATGTCACGAATTTCTTCCAGGCATACCGAATGCGGCATGGGGTAGGTTTTCCATTGCAAGGGCTGGCCAAGCCCATCCAGTTGCTGTGCGGAAGCCTGGGCGCGTTCGATGGCGACGACGGGGTCTTGCGTACCGTGGGCCATGAAAACGGCGGTTTGCGCATTGGCATCGTGGCGCTCGTTTGCCAGTTTGTCGGCCAAGGGCAAGTACCCGGACAGGCAAACCAGCCCGGCCAGCGTTTCAGGGTGGCGCAAACCCGTGTGCAGTGTCATGGCGCAACCTTGCGAGAACCCGGCCAGAACAATGTTTCTGGTGGGTATTCCACGTTCGTTTTCGCGCTTGATCAGGGCTTCGATGTGGTGCTGTGATTGGCGAATGCCGGTTTCGTCTTCGCGACGTGCGCCGATATCCATGTGCAAAATGTCGTACCACGACCGCATGCGCATGCCATTGTTGATGGTCACGGGTTGTACCGGGGCGTGGGGGAAGACAAACCGGATGGCCGGTGATGTGCCCAACCCCAGCTCGGGTACGATTGGTGCAAAGTCGTTGCCGTCAGCCCCCAGGCCATGCATCCAGATGACAGCATGGGTCGGATTGGGGGCGGTTTCAGTCTCAAGGGTTTCCAGCAGGGTGTTCATGGGGTGGCGTCATCCAACGTTTTAAGGGCCTGGAACAGGGCGCGGTAATGTTTGCGTTGCGGGCTTTGGCCAGGCAACAGGTTGGCGTTGGCGTCTTTTTCTTTGCGCCCGGCACGGATCAATGCCCGCAGGTGCTGAACATCGGC
>JBAYOZ010000075.1:0-8439 GCA_041677965.1 Pusillimonas sp. | reverse complement strand
GCCTCGGCATGGATATAACTGATCTCTTTAAGCTTCAAGGCCCCTTCAAGGGCAATCGGGTAATGCATGCCACGCCCCAGGAACAGCGCATTCTCTTTGCTGGCAAAGCGGTCGGCCCACGCCATGATTTGAGGCTCAAGCGCCAACACGGCAGAAATCGCCACCGGCAGGTGACGCAACGCCTTCAGGTAACCGGCTTCTTGCTCATCGGTCAGTCGCCCCTTGACCTGGGCCAATGCCAGTGTCAACAGGAACAACCCCGTCAACTGCGTTGTAAACGCCTTGGTCGAGGCCACCCCGATTTCAACCCCGGCACGGGTGATATACGCCAGCTTGCATTCTCGCACCATGGCGCTGGTCGCCACATTGCAGATCGTCAGTGTATTCGTCATGCCCAGGTGACGGGCATGCTTCAGCGCAGCCAGCGTATCGGCCGTTTCACCCGACTGCGAAATGGTCACCACCAGCGTGCGCGCATTCGGCACGCTGTCGCGGTAGCGGTATTCACTGGCAATTTCAACATTGACCGGAATTTTGGCGATGGATTCGATCCAGTAGCGTGCGGTCACACCGGCGTAGTAGCTGGTGCCGCAGGCGAGAATCAGCACATTGTCGATGTCATTGAACACCTTGTAGGCCCCATCACCGAACAGCTCGGGCGTAATGCTCTGGATGTCCTGCAGCGTGTCGCCAACGGCGCGCGGCTGCTCGAAAATTTCCTTCTGCATGTAATGGCGGTACGGGCCCAGTTCGGCCGCCCCGGTATGAATCTGAACCGTATGCACGGCCCGCTCTACCGGCTGACCTTGCCCGTCAACAATCCATACCCGCGACAACTGCAAATCAACCACGTCACCATCTTCAAGGTAAATGATCTGGTCGGTGGTGCCCGCCAGCGCCAAAGCGTCTGAAGCCAGGAAATTTTCATTCTGACCCAACCCTACCACCAGGGGTGAGCCCTGCCTTGCGCCAACGACACGGTGCGGCTCGTCCTGGCAGAACACCGCAATAGCGTAGGCCCCCGCCAGACGGCGGGTTGCCTGCTGAACGGCCTCGAAAAGGTCGCTGGTGTACAAGTGGTCAACCAGGTGCGCGATGACCTCGGTATCGGTCTGGCTCTCAAACACATAACCGACCGCTTCAAGCTCGGCGCGCAGTTCGTCGTGGTTTTCGATAATGCCGTTATGCACCAGCGCAATACGCGCCGTACCACGGCTTTGCCCCGAAAAGTGCGGGTGCGCATTATGTGTGGCCGGTGCGCCATGGGTCGCCCAGCGGGTGTGTGCAATGCCCGTAAAACCGACCAGATGCCCTTCCAGAATTTCACGCTCAAGTTCGGCGACCCGCTGGGTACTGCGCGCCCGGCGCAACTGGCCGTCGGCATGAATTGCAACCCCGCACGAATCGTAACCACGGTACTCAAGCCGCTTCAAGCCTTCTACCAGAACAGGGGTGACATCACGTTGCGCAACCGCGCCAACAATACCGCACATAACAGGAACTCCTTGATGAGATACGGTATTGTGCGCAATAGTGAAAGAAATTAAATTTCTTATTTAACAAGAATGTGAAATATAATTTCTTGACCTTGGCAATGTGAAATTAAATTTCACATTTACCCTGCAAACAGGGCCGAACCCGGCAACACGAACCCAGATCAAATCCGCGACACAAATGCCCCTTACAGCATCAACACCAACCCCTGAATGACGACACCCCCGACATCCGCAACACGCCTGCCCGTATCGTCAACGCCCTCCCGGACACCAGCGCCTGCGCCGCAGCTCGACGACCTTGACCGGCGTATTCTTGAACATCTGCAACGCGACGCCAGCCTGACCAACCAGGATCTGGCCCGCAAGGTGCACGCCTCGGCACCCACCTGCCTGCGCCGTGTCAGGCGACTGATCCAGACGGGCATTATCGAAAAGCAGGTCGCCATTTTGAACCCCCGGCGCCTGAGCAACAGCCTGACCGCCATTTGCGAAATCACACTGGACGTCCAGACTGCCGAAAGCCTTACCGCCTTCGAAGACCAGGTAGTGCAAGACGACGCCATCGTGCAGTGTTACAGGGTATCGCCAGGCCCCGACTTTATTGTTATTGCGAATATCCCTGACATGCCTGCCTACCACGCGCTGGCCCACCGCGTATTCACCTCGCAGCGTAACGTACGCAATGTCCGCAGCTTCTTTTCAACACACCGGGCCAAATTCGATACACGCATGCAGTTGCCGCTGCCGGCTGAACCCCGTCGTTAAAGACCGGGCTTCGGCACTAAAGGCCAAGCCCCGCTGCGGATCACCCTGCGCCGGACACCAGCCTTTTGTAAAGCGATGTGTAACGTTGCCCCATCAGGACCACATCGTGCTCGGCCAGGGCATACGCGTAAGCGCGCGATGTCACACGCTGGCGCAAGTCTGGCTCATCGAGGAAACGGCCAATGCCTGCCGCTATGGCGCGGTAATCGGCAATATCGCACAACACCCCTCGATCATCGGCCAAAACTTCAGCCAAACCGCCTGCACGTGTCGCAACCACCGGAACGTGCTGATAAAACGCATCCAGCACACTGCTGCCCAAAGCCTCATTGACCGACGACAGCGCAAAGACCTCAAATGCGGAATACAACGCCTCGATGCCTGGCTCAAAGCCAGCAAAAACGTAGTGCGACCCCAGATTCAGCTCGGTGACCAGTTGACGCGCTGCGAATGACACATCACCGTCAGCCCCAAAATGAAGAAACAAGACATCGGGATGTGTTTTACGCAAATGATGGGCGGCCCGAACAAGCGTCAAGGGGTCTTTTTCGCGGGTCAGTGCAGCGGCAGTGCCCACCACACGGCGTTGCCCCAAACCGTAGCGCTGAACCAGTGCATCAATGCGCGATTGATCCGGGGCAACAGGCACGGCCGCGCTGCGAATGATGGATACCGGCAACCCGAGGCGCCGGGGTTCGGCCGCCGCGGCCTGGCTGATCGCCACGAAACCATCGGTACGGCGCCACTTCCAGAGTGTTTTCGCCACCTTTGACGCCGCAACCGGAAACGCGGTGCGGCGCGTAAATACCACAACCCCGCCCAGCACTGGCTTAAGGGCCGCAAGCCATGTCAGGGTATTGGCTGTTTGGGCATGCAGCACATCAAAACGCCGCCCGTGCGCCAGCAAGAAAGCCACAAGACTCGCGACACCGCCCGCCTCGTGCACCACGAACCCGGCCTGCCGGGCCGCCAGCGCCAAGGGCTGTGCCTTGCGCGCCAGAAGCCGGACATCGTGCCCCTGCGCCCGAAATTGCTCGAGACAAAACAGCGTCTGGCGCTCGCCACCACGCCAGCCCCGCTCAAAGTTAAGCAGCAATATGCGCATGAATCACCTTGTTTCAACACGGCCCGACCAGACAAAAAATGTGTATCGCTAAACGTCTTGCCCGGCAGACGGATCAAAATGACGCACCACATTGATAACCAGCGCCGACAGCGCCAGGGTGATGCCAACGCCGATTGCCACAGACGCCCCATATTGCCCACCGGCCTGAAAAGCGACTGCCGCCAGGGCCGTGCCCACGCTTTGACCAAACACACGCGTGGTGGCCTGCAACCCGCCGGCTGCCCCACTGCGGCGCCGCGGCACCCCAGCCAGCATGGCCCGGTTATTGGGCGACTGAAAAAAGCCAAAACCCAGACCACCCACCAGCATCGGCAGCCAGGTTGACAGCAGCGAAGCGCCCTCGGGCATCAGCATGATCCAGATCAGGCCTGCGGCAGAAAACGCCGCCCCGATACCGCACAAGATGGCAACGGGATAGCGATCAGACAAGTAGCCGGACACCGGCGCCATGATGGCCGAGCCGATGGCCCAGCCACCCATAAGAATGCCGATTTCGGCGTAGCCGTAGCCCAGTACATTGATGAGATAAAACGGGAATGCCACAAACGCCGTGGTTTGCCCCGCAAATACAGCAGCTGAAGCACCAACGGCGTAAGCCACCGGCTTGACCCGCAACAGATCAAGCGGAACCACCGGCGCCTCTTGCAAGCGCGAACGCTGATACAGCAGCACCCCGGCAATGGCCGCGACCAGCAAAGCCACCAGCGCCCACGATGTGGCACTAAGCAACAGATCAAGCCCAATGACAAACAACCCAAGTGCCAGTGCACTAAGACCGCACGCCAGCCAGTCGAAGGGTCGCGAAACCCGCGGAACATCAGGCAGGAACCGGACACCGAAGTATGTGGCAATACACGCCGGGATGTATAAAAAGAACATCCACTGCCACGACAGCCACTCAATGATGAAAGCGCCCAGGGTCGGACCAAGTACCGCCATTACCGATACGATCAGCGAGTTCAGGCTGATACCAAAACCCAGCCGGGACGCCGGATAAATACTGCGCACCATGCCACCGAACATGCACATCAGCATCGACGTGCCAACGGCCTGAACCGTGCGGGCCACCATCAGCATGGTAAATGAGTTGGACAGGGCAACCGCTACGGCCCAGAACATGAACAGGCTGATGCCAATGACAAACATGCGCCGGAACCCGATACGTTCAGCAAGCGCTGACAACGGCAACAGCGTGACAAGCATCGTGACGTTGTAGGAGATCATCACCCACACGACCTTGCGAGGCTCGATACCAAGATCGGCAGCAATGGCAGGCAAGGCCACATTGGCCATAGTGACGTCGAGCGCAGAAATTGCCAGGCTGACCATCAGGGTAACAATAGCCCAAAAACGGCGCGGCATCGGCAGCCCGTCGGGTGCCGATGCCGCCGAAGTACCGGATGATTCGAGGTGTGTCACGTCGACAACCCTGCCCTTATGATTTTTTTACCGGACGCTGCCAGCCCGGCACCGTCTGCTGGCGTGTACGCGATACGGTCAACTGACCTTCCGGAGCATCTTTGGTCAAGGTTGTACCGGCCCCCAGTGTCGCCCCTTTCCCTACCCGGACCGGCGCCACCAGCTGTGTGTCCGAGCCAATGAAGGCATCATCTTCAATGATGGTCTGGAATTTGTTGACGCCATCATAGTTGCAGGTGATGGTGCCGGCACCAATATTGACCCGCTGGCCCACATGGGCATCACCAATATAGGCCAGATGATTGGCTTTAGACCCTTTGCCCAGATGGCTTTTCTTGATTTCAACAAAGTTGCCCACATGCGCGTCATCTCCGATGTCTGCGCCCGGGCGCAAACGGGCATAAGGCCCGATGCGCGCAGCTTCGCCAACGCGTGCATTATCAATGTGGCTAAAGGCATCAATAACCGTACCCGCACCAATATTGGAATGACGAACAACACAATGCGGCCCGACGCGCACCCCGTCTTCTAGTACAACATGCCCTTCGAACACACACCCGACATCGATGAACACATCGTGCCCGCACTGAAGCGTGCCGCGCAAGTCAAACCGCGCCGGATCAACCAGTGTGACACCGTCGTCGAGCAGGCGACGGGCCTGCTCGGCTTGCCACAGACGCTCGAGCTGGGCCTGTTGCACCCGGCTGTTGACCCCCAGGGTTTCCCATGAGGCCGACGGATGCGCCGCACCCACCGAAACGCCTTCGGCCACCGCCATGCCGATGACATCGGTAAGGTAGTACTCACCCTGGGCATTATCGTTACGCAACTGCGACAGCCAGTGTTTAAGGCGGCCCGTTGGCGCCGCCAAAATGCCGGTGTTCACTTCCCTGATGGTCAACTCTTCAGACGTTGCATCTTTGTGCTCGACAATGCGTTGCACCTGACCGCTGCCATTGCGCACGATACGCCCGTACCCCGACGGGTCGGCCAGCTTTTCGGTAAGCACGGCAACCCCGCCCCCACACGCATCAAGCAGGTTGCGCAGGGTATTGGACTGCACCATGGGCACGTCGCCATACAGCACAAGGGTGACGCTTTGCGGGTCGGTATCAAGCAATGGCTCGGCCTGCATGACCGCATGCCCCGTGCCCTGCTGCGGACTTTGCAGGACAAAGTCAAGCCCGGCCTCGTTTGCGAATGCTGCCTTTACCGCATCGGCCCCATGCCCCACCACAACCACAATACGCGCCGGTTCGAGCATGCGCGCATTTTCAATGACATGCGCCAGCATTGGCTTGCCGGCGACGGGATGCAGCACTTTGGGCAGGCTGGACTGCATACGCTTGCCCAGACCTGCCGCCAAAATAACAATATTCAACATGAAACGAGGGTTAACCTAAATGGAAAGGAAGTGAATTCAGGACGCTGATTTGGGTGTCGACGCGCGCTTGCGGGGCGCACGGGACGAGGTTGATGCCGGCTTGACAGCAGAACGGGCCGGCGACGCCTCGGCGGCGGGCTGGGCTTTTTTTGCAGCGCGTACCGGCTTGGCCTGGCCTTCGACACCGGCAGCCGCTTTACCCAGACCCGTCGATACGCTGGACACCGTGGAGGCCACATTTTCTGATGCCGATGTGGCGGCCTTTCCGGCAGCCGCCGCAACGCTTTCGGCATTTTTCAGGCCTGCAGCCGTTGCTGTCGCCAGGCTGTCGAACTGCTGTTGCAACATACCCCACCAGGCATCGGCCGAACCTGCTCCCGGCAGCGCCGGGGCGGCAGGCGCAGCGCCTTGTGCCGGCTCGGGTGACGCAGAAGACAAAAATGAGGAAAACGATGCTGAGCCGGCAGGCCTGGCAGCCGGAGCCTCTGAGGCCGGCTTGATCCTGGCCTGGCCGGATGGCTTGAGCCCAAGAGCAACCTCAAGGGCTGACGGCGCTTCAGCACTGCCACTTTCGGCTTCGGGGGACACAAAGGCCTTCAGTGTAGCAATGGTAGCCCGTTGCACCTCCATGCCTTGAATAGTGCTGCTGAGCATGGACAGGTTCATGCGCAGCCAGTTTTCAACGGTACGCAATTCATTGATGCGCCGGTCCAGCTCTTCGACGGTCATGGGCGGAGCAACCATGGCACCGCCACCCAGGGCGCCCGCGCCGGCACCGGCCAGGTTTTGCCAGGCGTGCCGCATCATTTCCATGCTGGCCAGCATCGGGTTTTGCGTTGCGTCGCCCATTTGGGCAAAGCCCGGCAATGCAAAAGGGTTGGTGTTAGAGCTAGTCATGATGTCTCCTGTTTACCCAAAGGCGCCACCGGCGCAGATGAACTCATTTTAAGCGCATCAGACAGTCAAGCACCACAAGTTCAGCCTCAAGGGTAAACTCGTCCGCGAGTATTCTGGACCAGACCTCATCGATGGACAGCATCAGAATCTCGCTGACCTCGCCGTCTTGATTGGCCGGACACACCGCGGCATCAAGCACGCACTCGCTGACCAGCGCATCTTCTACCTGGTAGCCCTCGGGCAGGCGCCTGTGCATACGGGTAATGACCCGTATCGGGGTACGGTTGACCAGCATATCGGGCAACAACCCGGCTTCTTCCTGACTTTCGCGCAACAACGAAGTATCGAGTGACTCACCCGCCGCCGACAACCCGCCAACCAGCGTATCCAGCATGCCAGGGTCAGTCGATTTGGTTGACGCCCGCCGTGCCACGTACAAACGGCCGTCGGGTGTCCAGGCGTTCAGGTGAACCGCGCGCGTCAGCAAGCCCATCGGCCGCAGTGCCGCCCGCTCGATGACACCCAGAACCCGCCCCTCACCAACGACATCAAGCAGTTCATTGCGCCACCCCCGCAGGCAACCCGCTTCTTTCAATGCAGTGGCGATAGAGCACAACACGGCATCAAGCGGCAGCCGGCGACCCGGATGTGACTGGACATGAACGGCTTCGTCGGTAACCAGGACGCCTGGCAGACCCGCCACAGCCAGGGTGGCACGCGCCGTGATCCAGCCACTGACGCGCCCGGCCACAGTTAACGGACGAGCCCCGGCGGGGGGCAATTGCTGGATACGCGGCAACAACCCCTGGTAGCGGGCCGACACTGCCGGAAAAAGAGTCGATGGCAAGCTGATAGTCATGGCGAGATTGTAGTGGAAGCGCGGCCATTTGCCCCACGACGTGCGCATGTTCGCTATAATTCCGCGGTTTAAAAGCAATTCAATGGGGCAAGTGTTTTCATAGGCCGTAGTACTACGCGCTTGCCATCTGATAATTGTGTGTTCGCCGCAGGCCTCTTGATTACGGCCTATTAATTAAAATGCCAACGGGCGAAGACACACCGTATTTCGAGGTCAGCATGAAGAAGTTGAGAGGGGTACTGGGCGCTGGCGCTTTGCTTTCCGCAAGCATGGCAAGTGCACAGGTTGCAGATATGCCGGGGGGGCCTAAGGTTAACCAGCTTAACCTCACCACCGGTGTTACACAGATCGCCAACGATATTGCCTGGCTGCACTGGATGATGATCATCATCTGCCTGGTCATTTTCGTGGGCGTTTTCGGGTTCATGTTTTACTCCGTAATCATGCACCGCAAGTCGCGCGGCGCTGTGGCTGCCAAGTTCCACGAGCACGT